>NZ_JADEVE010000215.1 GCF_016125955.1 Acetomicrobium sp. S15 = DSM 107314
ACTTAATAAGCAACTACGACCGCTACGGGAAGGTCGATTCCCTCTTAGGAGAAAACGTACAAACGATTTCATCCAAAGAGAAAGCCGAAAAGTGCGTGGACGCAATTGTAAGCCTCATGAAGTCTTTGGACATGCCCTTAAAGCTGCGAGACGTGGGAGTCAAAGAAGACACGCTCGAAAAGATGGGCAAAGACACAATGCTTCAGACCAGGCTTTTAGCCCATAACCCGAGGGAGGTGAAAGAAGAAGACGCCATAAGGTTTTTCAAGGAGGCGTATTGATTGCTCTTCTTGTTTTAGGACATGAATCAAAGGCCTTTGACCTTAGGAGAACTATGATTGGGGGGTTGTTGGGTGGATAGGTTTATATATTTCGCCGCTTTGTGTTTTAGCAAACTTAACTTAGCTAAGCAGTATTTGATCTTGTATCTATGATGTTATATATTTGACATTAAGAATTTTTAATCTTTTGTTGTTTAGATTTGAATACAAAGCGAGATAAGAAGCAGATCTATATAGATAAAAACCGAGGAGGTCTTAGCTCGATTTTGAAAGCTAATTTGGCAAATAAGCGGAAGGAGGAATAGAGAGATGGCGATATATCGTCGCGAAAGCGGGATGGATATTGAACAGCCTTATTGGCCTTTGGGCATATTCAAAGTAAGATTGCCGCTGGTTCACTATAGGTGGGAATGGCCGGAATGTATTCAGGGGATCCTCCTTTGTGCCACGTGTTTGGGTGCCATACCAGTTTTGACCGAGGTTTTGGGTGTTCCATTCGAAATAGCCTGGGGAATGGTTATAATTAATGGATTTTTATATATGCTTCATGCTCATTTGGGGGATCCCGTTGTGCCAGGATGGATTACGCCCGCCATTCCTTTGGTGGTAGCTTGGCTCAACACTTATGCTATAGGGCCGGAGAGGACCAAAGCCTTAGTGGCGCTTCAGCTTTCCATTGGTATTTTCTTTGTCTTCATGGGTATTACCGGGCTAGCCAAGCGTCTGATAGCTATGGTGCCAAATTCCCTCAAGGCAGGTATACTTCTTGGTGCCGGTTTCGCAGCAGTTATGGGGGAATTTCGCCCGGGTGGGCGCTTTGGGCAATTTCCTTTTACGTTGGCTTTGAGTGGCTTATTTGCTTATTATTTACTTTTTTCTAAAAGCTTTACAGACGTGCGGGAAAAGCATCCTTTCTTAAATAAAGCTGGAAGATTTGGAATGTTACCTGCTTTAGTTCTAGCGATAATCTTGGGGCCGTTATTCGGAGAATTATCTATTCCTAAGGTCGAGATTGGGAATATATTTTTCCTCCCTCCCATCAGGGAGATAATAAATTATGTCAGTCCATTTGCTATCGGATTTCCCTCCTTGGCTATATTCTTGAACGCCCTTCCTCTCATGTTTTCCGCCTATATTATAGCCTTTGGTGATTTTGTTACCGCTGAAGCCTTAATAACTGAGGCGGATAAAGCAAGAAGAGATGAAAAGATTGACTTCAACGCGGATCGCTCTAATCTGATAAGCGGTGTTCGCAACATAATCGAGGCACTGATTTCGCCGTACACTCAGTTGTGCGGTCCCTTGTGGGCAGCCGTCACTGCCTCTGTAGCACAGCGATACCAAGAGGGAAGAGAAGGAATGGACTCCATCTTTAGCGGCGCTGGCACATTTAGGGTTACCACATTCATTGCTGTTGCTACGATACCAGTGGTAACTCTAGTGAGGCCGATCCTGCCGGTTGCGCTCTCTATCACGTTGTTGGTGCAAGGATTTGTATGTGCCAGGGTGGGGATGAACATGATCCGCACAAATGAGGAGATGGGGGTAGCTGGCGTCATGGCCGCCGTTTTGGCCATCAGAGGAGCTGCCTGGGGGTTAGCTGTGGGAATATTACTCTATCTGTTAGTGCAGTATCGAAGGGGTAAAGAATAAAGTTTCGCCGAGTCATCGTTTGTCGAAGCTTTGCGTTCAACGCGAGGAGCTTATTCCGAGCGCCGAGGAGAAATCGGACGAGGAAAGGTTGATTCACTAAACCCCTCAAGCAGAGTCTTGAGGGGTTTAGCTTGGAAGAGATGTGGTAATATTAATGAAATGGCATAAATATCGTTAAATGGGGGGTTTTTCATGCCGTATGGTTACAATGGTAAAATTTTGCGGGTGAACTTGAGCGATGCGAGCATTAAAACAGAGGAGTTCGACGAAGCATTCTATCGCACCTATATGGGGGGCTCGGGTCTAATTGTCTATTACCTGCTGAAGGAGCTTAAACCTAAGGTAGATCCGCTTTCTCCCGACAACATTCTGATATTTGCCTCTGGTGCACTGACAGGGGCGCGCGTGGGAGGAATGTGCAGGTATGCCGTAGGAGCCAAATCTCCACTGACTGGTGGCTTTGGCGAATCGGAAGCCGGTGGCTTCTGGGGGCCGGAGCTGAAGACGGCGGGCTTTGACGCTATCGTAATAGAGGGGAAGGCTGAAAAGCCCGTGTATCTGTATGTTAAGGATGGGTCGGCAGAAGTTCGCGACGCCTCTCACCTCTGGGGAAAAACAACTGGAGAAACTCAGGAAGCTATCAGAAATGAGGTGGGAGACTCCAGAGTCAGGGTGGCACAGATCGGCCCAGCAGGGGAGAGGATGGTGCGGTTTGCCTGCGTAACCAATAACCTCAAACATTTTAATGGCAGAAACGGCCTTGGGGCGGTTATGGGATCTAAGAATTTGAAGGCCGTAGCCGTAAGAGGAACTAAAGACGTGCCGGCAGCCGATCCGACCACTCTATCCGAGATCGCCAGGAGGTTAGCCAAGGCGGTCCAAGAAAACCCTCTCGCCAAGGGTCTCTACGAATGGGGCACAGCCGCTGCGGTGACAGGAAACAACGCTTTAGGTATCCTTCCGACCAAGAATTTCCACTATGGCGAGTTTGAGAAGGCACAAAATATCAGTGCCGCAAGGATGGTAGACACCATCTTGGCGGCGAGAGAAGGGTGTTTCGCTTGCCCGGTGCGCTGTAAGCGCGTTGTGCGCTCAGAAGAACACGGGATTGATCCCGCTTATGGCGGACCAGAATATGAAACACTTGCTGCCCTCGGCTCTCTTTGCATGGTTGATGACTTAAACGCGGTTGCCTTAGGAAATCAGATTTGCAATCAATATACCATGGATACTATAAGCGCTGGCATGGTTATAGCGTGGGCTATGGAATGCTTCGAGGCCGGTATATTGACAAAGTCCGATACAGACGGCATAGAACTTACCTTTGGCAACGCTCAGGCGATGTTGCAGATGTTGGAGAAAATTGGCAAACGAGAGGGTTTTGGTGACATATTGGCCGAAGGTTCGGTCAGGGCCGCTCAGAAAGTAGGTAGAGGTTCTGATAAATGCGTCCTCGCCATAAAGGGGCAGGAGCTGCCCATGCATGACCCAAGAGGCAAGTATGCGGTGGGTTTGGGATATGCGACCTGTGAGCGTGGTGCTGACCATATGGTTGTGGGCCATGACACGATGTTAAATACCGAAAGCTATAGCTTTGTAAACACCATGCCTCCTATGGGGGTTTATTCTCCCACGAGTGCAACGGAGTATTCACCACTCAAAGTCAGGACGTTCACATATTTGAGCTATTGGTGGAGTTTTTTCAACGAGGCTGGAATATGCCAATTTGTCCCCGTTCCGAGGAGCGCCATGCCCATTTCCGATGTGTTGGGCGCATTAAAGGCTTACACTGGCTGGAACACCTCCCTTTGGGAGGTCATGAAGGCCGGCGAAAGAGGTATAACCATGGCGAGGGTCTTTAACCTGAGGGAAGGATTTTCGGCAAGCGACGACAAGTTCCCGGAGAGGCTTCATCAGCCGTTAGAGAACGGTGCCATGAAAGGTGCTTTTGTGCCTAAGGAAGATCTAAACAAAGCCATAAAACTTTATTACAGCATGATGGGCTGGGACGAAAATGGTGTCCCCACCGAAGAGAAGCTGCTTGAGTTGGGGCTTGATTGGCTGGTGCAAAAATGAGTTGAGCATCTTTTGCTTATGAGGTCGCCCGTTTTTGGGAGGCCTCATAAGCGCGCAGAAGATTTTAAGGAGGGAGCGCAATGGGTGAGCTGAGCTGCGATGTTGAGTCAAGAGTCCGCAATGCGTCTTTGCGTTCTCGCATTATGTCTCCTCAAGAAGCTGCCAAAATTGTAAAGGATGGCATGTGTGTAGGGTGTAGCGGGTTTACCCCATCCGGCTATCCTAAAGCTGTGCCGCTGGCCGTGGCAGAGAGGGTGCGCAAGGGAGAAAGACTGCAAATAACCCTCTGGACCGGAGCTTCCGTGGGGCCGGAACTCGACGGAGAGCTCACTGAAGCTGGGGCCATACTCAGACGCTTTCCGTATCAGACCGAAGAGCGGATAAGGAAGGCCATCAACGAGGGCAGAGTGTCGTTCCAAGACCTCCATCTCTCCATGACTGCCCAAAATATGCGATACGGCTTCTACGGCAATATGGATTTGGCCATCGTCGAAGCTGTGGCCGTAACCGAAGAAGGTCATCTCATTCCGTCCACATCCGTCGGCAACTCTCCTACCTTTGTCAAGAAAGCAAAAGAAGTGATTGTGGAGATCAATCTCACCCAGCCATTGGAGCTCGAAGGGTTACACGATATCCACATCCCGGATGACCCGCCAAACAGAAAACCCATACCGATCGTAAAGGTGGGCGATCGCGTGGGTACGCCGTACATAGAGTGCGGTACGGACAAAATTGCAGCTATAGTATTCTGCGATATACCCGACAAACAACGCCCTCTATCTTCTATAGACGAGACGAGCGGGCGAATGGCCCAAAATTTGTTAGACCTTTTAGATTTGGAAGTAAAGGCAGCTCGATTGCCCAAAAAACTCTTACCCTTGCAATCGGGAGTCGGAAGCGTCGCTAATGCCGTGATGGCAGGGCTTATGGAATGGCCTGCTGACGGCCTTTTGGTTTACACAGAGGTCATTCAGGATTCTGTTTTGGATCTATTCGATGCTGGGAAGTTAGATTTCGCCTCGGGAACGTCTTTCACCCCGAGCCCTCAAGGAGCTCAGAGGCTTTATTCCAACCTCACAGGATACAGAAACAAGGTGCTGCTGCGACCTCAAGAGATAAGCAATCACCCCGAGGTCATAAGGCGATTGGGGGTCATCTCGATGAACACGGCCATAGAGGTGGATATATACGGTCATGTCAATTCCACCATGGTGTCTGGCACTCGGATGATGAACGGCATCGGCGGCTCCGGCGACTTTGCCAGAAACGCGTATCTTTCCATTTTTCTCTGTCCCTCTACGGCAAAAGGCGATGCCGTTTCCAGGGTTGTTCCGTTCTGCTCTCATGTGGACCACACGGAACACGATGTGGATGTAGTGGTGACGGAGTATGGTGTAGCTGACCTGCGAGGGCTCTCTCCTCGCGAGCGTGCCCGCCAGATTGTAGAAAAGTGCGCTCACCCGGACTACAGACCGCTCTTAGAAGATTACATGCGAAGGGCTGAATCCAAGGGAGGCCACGAGCCTCACCTCTTAGACGAATGTTTCTCTAAGCGCCTTCGCGAGAAGTAGCTCTTATTTCTTTGCGATATCCTTGCTTTGTTGGTACCTTTAAAGATTTTAACGCTATCGAACGGCCATGCGGCTTGCCAAGAAGGCATTCTCAAGAAGAAGGGGAGAATAAACCCGTGAGAATAGGTTTCATCGGATTGGGGACCATGGGGAGCCGAATGGCATCTCGTTTACTTGATTCAGGATATCCCCTCTTGGTTTACAATCGAACTGCGGCCAAGCTGAAACCTCTAATTGTCGAGGGAGCTCTGGCCGCAAGCTCCGTCGATGAGGTTTCGAAAGAAGCGGATGTGCTGTTCACCAGCTTGTCCATGCCCGCCGATGCAGAAGAAGTTTACTTGGGCGAAAACGGGGTTTTATCAAAAGGGCATGAAGAATTGGTCTGCGTAGATTGCACTACTGTAGGCGTAGATACTAGCCGGAAGATCTATGCCGAAGCGGTCAAGCGAAGGATTTTTTATCTGGACGCTCCGGTCAGCGGCGGCCCGGAGGGGGCCGAAAAGGGAACTCTGACTGTTATGGTAGGGGGAGACCGCGAGGCTTTCATCAGGGTGGAACCAGTGTTGAGAGTTATTGGGGAAAATATTCAATATTTAGGGGAAAGTGGTTCGGGGAGCGCGGCAAAGTTGGTCAATCAATACTTGGTGGCGGTCAATCTCCTGGCCGCTGCGGAGGCGATGGTCGCTGCGGGGAAAATCGGGCTGAACCAAAAGCAGCTCTACGAACTGCTGCGTGTCAGTTACGGTCAAAGCAGGATGTTAGAACGCCTCATGGAGCAATTTGTCCTCCCAGGCAACTTTGAACCCGGAGGCGCGATGAAATACCTGCTGAAAGATTTGCGCCTTTCAAATAAGCTGCTCTCTCAAAGCGGCATGGAGCCGATATCTGGCAAGGTTGCCCAGGATGCCTATGAAAAAGCCTTCTTGGCCGGGTGGGGAGACAAAGACATGGCCTCCATATATTGTTGGCTGGCAGATAAGCTTGCTGACTGATTTAGTTTACGATAACCCATGTGATATCTACAAGGTAAATGATGCTACCTGCGAGATGCAGCGTATGGTAGTAAAGCATAGATAGGAGGTAATACATCATGGAAAACCTGCACATTGATGCAAAAAGGGTGAAAGAACTGGACAAAAAATACAACCTTCACTCCTGGAGCGCCCAAGGCGCCCTTGACCCGGCTGTAATAACGAAGGCAGAAGGGATATATCTTTGGGATGCAAACGGCAAGCGATATTTTGACATGTCCTCCCAGCTCGTTAACGTTAACATCGGCCACGGCAATAAGAAGGTTATAGAGGCCATAAAGCTTCAGGCAGAGAAACTGCCTTATCTTGAACCTAAGTATGCCATAGACGTAAGAGCAGAGCTCGCCAGGAAGGTTATAGAAGAAGTGGCTCCAGAAAATATGGGAAAGGTCTTTTTTACCCTCGGAGGCGCCGACGCCAACGAAAATGCCATCAAGATAGCGAGGATGTATACGGGTCGCAACAAGATCTTTTCCCGCTACCGCTCCTACCATGGCGCCACATACGGTGCTGCAAACCTGACGGGCGAACCGAGGAGATTCCCATCGGAACCCGGCATCCCAGGTTTTGTGAAGTTCTTTGACCCTTACCTTTATAGGGCCGGCATTGACTTCCCCAGCGAGGAAGCTGCAAGCAAATACTACGTAGACAAGTTCAGAGAGCAAGTCTTATACGAGGGGCCTAAAAACGTGGCTGCCGTGTTTTTGGAAACCGTCACTGGCAGTAACGGCGTGATCATACCTCCTAAAGGATATTTAACCGGCATAAGGGAAGTATGCGACGAATTTGGGATAGTTATGGTATGTGACGAAGTCATGTGCGGATGGGGCAGGACGGGCGAGTGGTTTGCGGTAAATAACTGGAACGTTAAGCCTGACATTATCACATTTGCCAAGGGCATAACCTGCGGCTATGTGCCTTTGGGCGGCGTAATCGTGAGTAAGGAGATCGCTTCACACTTTGACGATCATCCCCTCCTGTGTGGCCTCACCTACAGCGCTCATCCCATAAGCTGTGCCGCCGGCATAGCCACAATAGACGTGTATAAGGAAGAAAATCTCCTACAGAACTCCAAGGAGATGGGTAGGGTTTTGGGAGAGGAATTGGAGAGGCTCAAGGAAAAGCACGCCTGCGTGGGCGATGTGCGATATATAGGGCTATTTTCCGCTGTTGAGCTCGTTAAGGACAAAAAGACTAAAGAGGCGCTCGTTTCCTACGGGAGCGACCCGGAGCGCATCATGCCAAAGATAATAAGGATGCTCTTCGAGAAGGGCTTTTCTACGTATTCCCACGAGAACATCATAATAGTAGCCCCTCCGCTCATCATAAAAGAAGACGAACTTAGAGAAGCGATGCTCATATTTGACGATGTTTTGGGCTGGGTAGATTCATATGTTGTCGAACAACAGAAAAGTCAGTAAATATAACAATTAGTTTGACCAATGTGTTACAATAGGGCTCGATTGCCGAGCCCTATTTTTTTAAACGATCCCTTGGAGGTGTCATTAGTGAAGCTACTTGAATATCAAGGCAAGGCCCTCTTTTCAGGGCATGGGATTGTCGTGCCACGGGGGAAAGTGGCAAAAACGCCCGAAGAAGCGGAGAAGGTTTTTGAGGAGCTAAGAATACCCGTTGTGGTGAAGGCTCAAGTTACCGCGGGAGGCAGAGGGAAAGCTGGTGGCGTCAAGCTCGCTTCGTCTTCAAGAGAAGTAAAAGAGGCGGCCAGTGCAATCCTCGGTATGAAAATCAAAGGGAATGTCGTAAGGTCACTCCTTGTAGAGGAAGCCTTGGACTTAGATAAAGAGATGTATCTGAGCTTCACAGTTGACAGCAGCAACGGCAATGTACTGTTCATGTTCTCTCCCGAAGGTGGCATGGAGATAGAAGAACTCGCCAGAGAAAAACCCGATCGCCTGCTGAGATGGTACATAGAAGACGTTGGCTCAACCAAGGAATACGAGCTCCGCAATCGTATTAGAAAACTTGGTCTCAGGGGCAAGGAATTGGTTGAGCTCTCTTCGTTGGCTTTTAGGGCATGTCAATGTTTTTACAAGAACGATCTCCTCTTGCTCGAAATAAACCCGCTCTGCCGCCTGAAGGATGGCAGGTTTGTGGCGGCAGACGCCAAGGTCGAAGTCGACGATAATGCTCTGTTCAGACATGAAGAGTTGAAGGCGGTCGAAGAGGTGATTGAAGACCCATTTGAGCGCGAGGCGCGCGAGATCGGCGTCACATATGTAAATGTAGGCGGGAATGTCGGTGTTATCGCCAGTGGGGCAGGGTTGGCCATGAACACCATGGATATACTCTTCGATGAAGGGCTTAAGCCGGCTAACTTCTTAGAGACTGGAGGAGGTATAACGCAGGAATTGATCTTCCGCTCTCTGAAACTTCTCTTTAAGGACGACAACGTTAAGGGCATAATCTTAAATCTCTACGGCGGCGTAAATCCGATGGTTGAAGCTGCAAAGGGTGTCGTTGAAGGGGTCAAGGCAAACACTAAAGCGATCCCCATTGTGGTGAAGCTTTTGGGCAACCAACAGGAAGAAGCTTGGGCCATCCTCGAAAAAGCTGACGTTCCAGTCATAAAGAGCGTCCATACAGAAGAAGCTGTCCTTAAGTTGAAGGAGATGATGGGGGTGGGTTTGCGGTGAGCATTTTTCTTACTGAGGACACTAAAGCTATAGTTCAAGGGATCAGCGGTCGCATAGGGAGAGTTCAGACGAAGTGGATGCTCGAATGTGGCACAAACTTGGTGGCTGGCGTTACGCCCGGCCGAGGTGGCGAAACGGTAGAAGGATTGCCGGTTTATGATTGTGTAGTCGAAGCAGTCGAGAGGCATGGTGCCAACGCTACCGTTATATTCGTCCCGGCACCTTTTGCCAAAGATGCCGTCATGGAAGCTGTAGATGCGGGAATAAAACTCGTGGTAGCAATACCTGAGCACGTGCCGGTCCATGATGCCATAGAACTCAGGAGGGTAGCGAGGGCTCATGGCGCTATCATGCTGGGGCCTAATACTCCAGGGATAATAAGCCCTGGCATCGGAAAGCTCGGTATCATGCCGGCCAACATGTTCAAAAAAGGCAGGATCGGCATAATATCGCGCAGCGGCACCCTCTCTTACGAGGTAGCGGGCCATATAAATGAGGTGGGATACGGAGAGAGCACCTTGGTCGGTATAGGCGGCGATCCGGTAGTCGGAATGGAGCTCTCAGACGTACTCAGAGAGTTTGAGCATGATAAAGATACAGATGCCGTGATCGTCGTCGGCGAGATAGGTGGTAGCGCAGAGGAGAGGGCGGCTGGATATATAAAGCAGATGAACAAGCCCGTCGTAGCCTTCATCACGGGCCGTACCGCTCCAGAGGGCAAGACCATGGGGCATGCCGGCGCGATAATCAGAGGAGGAGAGGGCACCGCCTCTTCTAAGGTGAAGGCACTTTCTGAAGCTGGTGCCTTGGTGGCCTCGAGGATACGCGACATACCAGAACTATTGAAGAAAGCCTTGAGATGAGTTATCTTGAGGTCAAAACCTCGTGAAGGGGGGATCTGTTGTGAAAAGGCCCGTGATTTTAAGCGCTGTGCGCACGGCGGGCGGGAAATTCGGTGGAAGCTTAGCTGCCTTTGAGGCTCCCGAGCTCGGCGCTATAGCGATAGCTGAGGCGGTTAGGCGCGCTGGAGTGGCACCGGACGCCGTCGGAGAAGTCATCATGGGCAACGGATGGCAAGCTGGCGTGGGGCCGAATCCCGCTCGGATCGCCACCGTAAAATCAGGCCTTCCCGTTACCGTTCCGGCATTTACGGTCAACATACGCTGCGGTTCATCGTTGAGGGCGCTCATGTTGGTCTGCGACAGGATTCGCTTGGGGGATATAGCCGTAGGGGTTGGCGGTGGGATGGAGAGCGCTTCCAACGTGCCATATCTCTTGAAGGAAGCTCGGTGGGGGCATCGTATGGGCGACAAGACTTCCCACGATTCCCTTCACAAGGACGGATTTATGTGCCCCTTGGCGGGGATGATGATGGGGGCTACGGCAGAGATCTTGGCCGAGGAGTACAAAATCTCCAGAGAAGAGCAAGACTTTTACGCGCTTGAGAGTCATCGCAGAGCGGTAGCAGCGATGGAGTCGGGCAAGTTCAAGGGCGAAGTTGTGCCTGTGAAGATTAAAAGCAAAAAAGAAGAAATAGCTTTTGATACCGAGGAGATACCCAGGCGCGACACGAGCCTGGAAAAGCTGGCAAAACTTCCACCTATCTATAAAGAAGGTGGGACTATAACGGCAGGGACGAGCTCTGCCCTTTGTGATGCCGGAAGCGCCGTCGTTGTAGCTGATGCTGATTGGGCTCGTGCTAATGGCGCAAAACCCATGGCCGAGGTGCTTGGGTACGATGTTGC
Source organism: Acetomicrobium sp. S15 = DSM 107314 (assembly GCF_016125955.1). Classification (NCBI taxonomy): domain Bacteria; kingdom Thermotogati; phylum Synergistota; class Synergistia; order Synergistales; family Acetomicrobiaceae; genus Acetomicrobium; species Acetomicrobium sp. S15 = DSM 107314. The sequence continues at coordinate 11,012 of NZ_JADEVE010000215.1, forward strand.
GGCTTGCGAGCCGGATCATATGGGTATGGGGCCGGTTTATGCAGTACCTAAAGCGTTGCAGAAGGCAAATCTATCGCTTGAAGATATCGACCTGATAGAGCTGAACGAAGCTTTCGCCGCTCAGGTTCTGGCTGTCCAAAAGGCCATGTCTTTTGATATGTCGAAATGCAATGTCCATGGCGGAGCCATCGCCCTCGGTCACCCCATAGGCGCCACGGGCACTAAGATCTTGGCGACCCTTCTTTATGCGTTGAAGACATACGATAAAGAGCTGGGACTGGCGACGGCGTGCATCGGCGGCGGACAGGGTGTGGCCATGGTGGTTCGCCGCCTATTCTAAAGGAGGGATATTTTTGAAGTTTAGCGTTTCGATAAACAAAAAGTGGTGTAAAGGCTGCGGCATTTGCGTCGCCTTTTGCCCCAAACAGGTGTTGGAAATGCATATAGACGAGGGCAAAGCTTATGTAGCGCGCCCTGAGGATTGTATAGGCTGCAAGATGTGCGAACTCAGATGCCCTGACTTTGCCGTGCAAGTGGAGGAGCGCGCCTCTGTTTGTGAGGCCTGAGGAGCTTGATGGCATATAATGGCGATTGGAGGCAGAAAGTGTGATTAATAAAAACAATGCGTTGCTTATGCAGGGCAATGAGGCTTGCGCGGAAGCGGCAATAAGAGCAGGCTGTCGCTTCTTCGCCGGATATCCGATAACGCCTGCGACGGAGATAGCCGAAATCATGGCTGAGAAGTTGCCCAAGGTTGGAGGCACCTTCGTCCAAATGGAGGACGAGCTTGGCAGCATGGCTGCCATAGTTGGCGCTTCTATAGGGGGCGTAAAATCCATGACGGCCACCAGCGGTCCAGGTTTTACGTTGATGCAAGAAAATATCGGCTATGCTGCCATGGTGCAGATGCCGTGCGTGGTTGTCGATGTACAGAGAGGTGGGCCGAGCACGGGACTTCCCACTCTTCCTGCCCAAGGGGATGTCATGCAGGCCAGATGGGGGACGCACGGCGATCACCCGATAGTGGTGCTTTCGCCTTCTTCGGTGCGCGAGATGTACGATCTCACTATAACGGCCTTTAATTTCGCTGAAAAGTTACGGACGCCCGTCATTTTGCTTTCCGACGCTGTAATAGGTCATCTTCGAGAGAAGGTAATTTTGCCATCCGAAGGCGAGATTAAAATAGAAAACCGCAAATTCCCGAAGGTTCCCCCGGAAGAATACATCCCGTTTTTGCCGGAAGACGATGGAGTGCCGCCCTTTGCGCCGTTGGGGAAGGGGTACCGATATCACATAACGAGCAATACATATGACGATCGTGGTTTCCCCTGCTATGAGCCTCAGGTTGCTGCGAAGCTCATGGATCGCCTGCATGACAAGATTGAAAAGCATAAAGATAAGATCACGCTAACGGACGAATTTCAGATGGAGGACGCAAACGTGGCGATTTTCGCCTATGGATGCACCGCTCGTTCAGCCAGGCGAGCGATGATAATCGCGCGGCAGGAAGGCATCAAAGTGGGAGTGATCAAGGCTAAGACATTGTGGCCTTTCCCGGATAAAGTTGTGAGAGATGCTGGCGAAAGAGTCAAGGCTATCGTTGTGCCGGAGATGAACAAGGGGCAGCTCATCGGCGAGGTGGAGCGCGCAGTCAGGCGTCTGTCTGTGGATGTGGTGCCTCTAAATCGGACAGACGGCCTTATGATAAGTCCTGAGCAGATCCTTGCCAAAGTCAAAGAGGTGGTATAGTTGGCTAATATACTGAACTATATGCGCATAGACAAACTTCCCACCATATGGTGCCCCGGCTGTGGTGATGGTATCGTGGTCGGAAGCTTCATCAGGGCGGTGGACGCTTTGGGTTATTCTAAGGATGAGATGGTCGTAATCACTGGTATAGGTTGCTCTGCCAGGTCAAATGCAATAATGGATTTCAACACATTTCAGACGACTCACGGCAGAGCGGTTGCGTTTGCCACCGGGTTTAAACTTGTAAGACCAGAATTAAAAGTAGCCGTGATAACTGGGGACGGCGATGGCGTCGGCATAGGCGGCAACCACATGATCCATGCGGCCAGGCGCAACATCGATCTTACGGTTATTATGATAAACAACAATATCTACGGCATGACCGGCGGTCAATATTCCCCATTGACCCCTCCTGGCAGCAGGGCCACAACGGCCCCTTACGGCATGGTGGAGTACTCGTTCGACGCTTGTAAACTGCTGATTGGCGCAGAGGCCTCGTTTGTAGCCAGAGGAACTGCTTATCACGTGCAACAGCTCGACGAAGTGATCAAGGAAGCCCTCTCTCACAAGGGGTTTTCTTTCGTAGAAGTGATGACTCAATGTCCTACGGGCTTCGGCAGGCGCAATAAGATGGGAAACCCTGCAGAGATGATGAAGTGGCAGCGCGACCATGCAGTTCCTGTCTCTGCAGCTGCCAAACTTCCCCCTGAGAAGCTGAAGGACAAGTTTGTGATAGGCGTGTTGCATAAAGAGGAAAAACCGGACTTTGGAGAAATTTATGCCAGGGCCGTCGCACGTGCACAGGAGGGAGCATGATGGAGCGATACGAAATCCTATTAGCTGGCTCTGGTGGGCAGGGGCTGATGCTCGCCGGTATCATTCTGGCTGAGGCCGCTATACTCGATGGCAAAAATGCCACTCACACGCAATCCTATGGGCCAGAAGCGCGCGGCGGTGCCAGCCGCTCTGAGGTTATAGTGAGCGACGATGAGATAGACTATCCCGAAGTCTCGCATCCTGACCTGTTGCTCGCCATGACTCAAGAATCTGCCGATAAATATGCGCGGCAGCTTAAAGACGGCGGTACCCTCATAATTGATCCTCTATACGTAAAGGAACTACCGTGCGTGAAAGGCGCAGTCTTTAAAATGCCGATAACCGAAACGGCCCGCAACGATGTTGGGCGCGATGTAGTGAGCAATATCGTCGCTTTAGGTGTCATCGCCACTGTCACTAAGATAGTGAGCGAGAAATCATTAGAGCTGGCAGTGCAGGGCCGCGTTCCCAAGGGGACGGAAGAGATGAATCTGAAAGCCCTGAGGGCAGGTTTTGCATTGGGCAAAAGACAAATTTAAACGGGGGTGTAAGTATGAGAGGGAAAAGTTGGAAGAAAGTGCTTTTGGTAGGCGTGGTTTTTCTGTTCGTTGCGGCGAGTGGGCAAATTGCCTATTCTCAAACGAGATTGGTTCAGATAACCGGCGCTACGAGCGGTGGCACTTATTTCCTGTTGGCTAACGCAATAGCTCAGTTACTTAACCATAATATGCCAAATGTCAAAGCCTCGGCGCAATCTACCGCTGGCAGTCCTGTGGAGTTGCGGCTCATCCATAACAAAGAGGCGGATTTCGGAGTCGTCCAAGCCGGCGTGGCTTATGATGCCTTTAATGGCCTCGGTCCCTTCGAGGGGAAAGCGCTCACAAACTTCCGCTCCGTCACCTATCTTTATCCGAATGTCATGCAGGTTCCCGTGCGCAAAGACGCTAACATCAAGTCATTTGCCGACTTCAAAGGAAAGCGCTTCTGTGTAGGGGCTGTCGGCAGCGCTACCGAGCTCAACTCTCGCCACATGGCTCAAGTGTATGGCATGGACTATCAGGAGAGGAAGGATTTTATCCCGGAGTATACGAGCGAGGCTCAGTCTGTGGAACTGCTCAAAAACCGACAGGCTGTAGGAGCAAACATGATCGCCGCACTGGGCTCGTCTACGATGATGGATCTGATGAGCACTGGGGACTTTGAGATATTGGAATTTCCGCCTGAAATCGTCAAAAAGCTTCAGGAACTTTCCCCCGCTTATTTTCCATATACGATTCCCGCTAACGCATATCCAAATCAACCAAAGCCTGTTCAAACATTTGCCGTGGCCAACTGGTTTGTATGCCGTGCTGATTTAGATGAAGACTTTGTATATCAAGTTGTGAAACTTATCTACGAGAACGTAGATTATCTTGCCAAGATTCATAAAGTAGCGGAAAACATTAAACCTGAAAATGCTTTGAGCGGCCAGACCGTAGAGCTTCACCCTGGTGCTGCCAAATACTTTAAAGAGATCGGCGTGCTTAAGTAGATGACATATTGATACTACTGCAGTAGAGGCGCTGGGCTTCGATCGCTATCGGGGCCCAGCGCATACAGGCCTTTTTTGAGCTGTCGATATCGATCGAGAGGTGACTTTGGTTGGACCAGACAGAGGAGACCCAGAAGCAGTCAGAGGATAAGTCTCATACGATAGATCTTGATGAATTGATACGCAAGTATGACGTAGAGTCGCGCTTCAGGAAAGTAACCGGGGGCTCTGAAGTTATAGTCAAAGTGATAGCTGTAAGCATGTCGCTTTTGACGCTCTACATCTTGGGCTTGACCACTCTTCCGTCCATGAAGCAAAAGGCTGTTCACTTAGGTTTTGCGCTATGTCTAACCTTTTTGCTTTACCCTGCCTCTAAAAAGGGGCATGCATCAAATCCTGGCATCTTAGACTATGTATTGGCTATACTCGGTATGGGCGTAAACATTTATTTATTGCTACAATATGATGCTATATCTATACGCGGCGGCATACCGACCCAAATGGACTTGATCATGGGGGCTTGCTGTATATTGTTGGTGTTAGAAGCTGCGCGAAGGGCTGTAGGCATTGAATTGACGGTATTGGCCATTGTCTTTTTGGTTTACGCTTATATGGGGCCCTATTTACCTGCAAGCATTATACATAGAGGTTATTCCATTCAACGACTGATAGAGCATATGTTTATCAGCGCAGAAGGAGTATATGGTATACCCCTTGGAGTTTCGTCAACTTATATAATTCTCTTCATCCTCTTCGGTTCTTTCCTGGCTGAAACCGGTATGAGCAGATTCTTTACAGATTTAGCGATGGCTTTGGCTGGCGGTAGTCCTGGTGGCCCCGCGAAGGTCTCTATATTGGCCAGCGGACTTTTGGGTATGATAAACGGCAGCGCTGCTGCCAACGTAGTTACCACAGGCACATTCACCATCCCTCTCATGAAAAGCGTCGGATATCAATCGTACTTTGCGGGAGCAGTGGAGGCGGCGGCTTCCACTGGCGGTCAGATTCTCCCCCCGGTTATGGGGGCTGTAGCTTTCATCATGGCAGAATTTTTAGGCATTCCCTATATAAAGGTAGCAACGGTGGCTCTTGTGCCTGGCGTTCTTTATTTCTTCTCCGTATGGATGATGGTCCACTTAGAAGCACATAAACAGGGACTTAAGGGCATTCCCAGAGAGGAATTACCTAAAATATGGTTAGTGCTTAAAGATGGAGGGCACCTTTTAATTCCTATAGCTTTACTCATATATCTTCTTGTGGCCCAATATACGCCGATCTATGCTGCGTTCCAAGGTATTATCGCTGCAATAGTTATATCTATGATCCGCAAATCTACAAGGTTGAATTTGAGTAAGACCATAAAGGCGCTTGAGAATGGTGCGAGAAATGTGCTAACCGTTGCGATTGCCTGTGCGACCGTGGGTTTGGTCGTGGGGGTCTTTTCCTTGACAGGGTTGGGATTGCGCCTGGCTGATGTCATCGTCATGCTCTCGCATGATAATCTCATTCTCACGTTAGTCTTGTCCATGGCGGCTTGTATAATATTAGGTATGGGTATGCCCACCACTGCGGCTTATATCGTCACAGCCACCGTAGCGGTTCCAGCGCTTGATGCCTTCGGGGTCTCGCCGGTGGCAGGACATCTTTTTGCCCTTTATTTTGCAGCGCTGTCAGCTGTTACGCCCCCTGTGGCGCTGGCTGCCTATGCAGGAGCCGGTTTGGCCGGCGCTAACCCGAGCAAGGTCGGATGGACTGCAGTGAGGCTTGCTTTGGCGGGATTTATAATCCCATACATGTTTGTCTTTTCGCCATCGCTCATGTTGATGCATCCAAGCGTAACGTGGACTATATTGGCTATCGTCACTGCATCCATAGGTATTGTCTCTTTGGCGTGTTCACTCGAGGGTTTTGTGTTTGGTCGTGTTGGCATGATAGGGCGGGCGTTTCTATTCGCGGCGGCGCTATTTTTAATAAAGCCCGGACTTTACACGGACCTCGTGGGGATCATCATCCTATCCGGTATCGCTCTGCCTCAATGGTTGAACTATAGATCGCGCGCGAAATCTCGATGACGAGATGATTAACTACATAGTAATTGGAGGGGTATCATTATGAGATTCAAGGTAATGGTGGTGCAGAAGGTGCACCAAGCGGGACTTGACATTTTATCCGAAGTGGCTGACGTCGTGATCGCCAGCGATCCCACCCCAGAACAGCTCACACGCGAGGTGGGCGATGTAGACGGCATTTTGGTTCGCTCTACGCCTATAACGAGAAAGGTTTTGGAAGCGGCCCCTAAGCTCAAGGTGGTGGGGCGCCACGGCGTCGGTGTAGATAATGTAGATGTGAAAGCTGCCACAGAGTTAGGTATCGCCGTAGTTTATGCTCCTGGCTCAAATACGATCGCTGTCGCTGAACACACAGCGATGCTCATGTTGGCCATAGCTAAAAATGTCTTTGAGGCAGATAAAGCCCTTAGAGTTGAGCATAATTTTAACTCTCGCTTTTCGATTAAAAGTCTTGAGTTATGCGAAAAAACCCTCGGTTTGGTAGGCATTGGAAAGATTGGACGTGCCGTAGCGCATATTTGCAACCACGGCCTTGGTATGCACGTGATCGCTTATGATCCATATATAACGGAGTCTATGCTTGACAGCAGCCTTCCCATAAGGCTTGTTTCAACCTTAGATGATCTCCTAAAAGAGGCCGACGTCATTAGCCTTCACGCTCCAGCTACGCCTGAAAATTATCGTATGATCGGAGAAAGGGAATTCGGCTTGATGAAAGAGGGCGCAATTTTTATAAACGCTGCCCGCGGTTCTTTGGTCGACGAAGGTGCTTTGTATAAAGCGCTTAAATCTGGAAAATTGGCCGGTGCCGGCCTTGATGTCTTTGATCCCGAGCCGCCCTTACCTACAAACCCGCTATTTTCGCTTCCCAACGTGATCGTTACCCCTCATATGGCAGCTCACACCGGTGAAGCCCTAAAAAGAATGGCCGTTATGGCGGCCGAGGGAATAGCTCAGGTCTTAAAGGGTAATCGACCTACTCATCTGGCAAATCCTGAAGTTTGGGAAAAGAGGAGGAAATGACAGTGGTCAGCGTAGTGAAAAAGCTTTTATGCGATATGCCAATCCCTCGGATGGTGAAGATAAGACAGCGTTTTGAAAGGCCAAAGATAGAAGATGTAGCTTCAGAGCTCGTTAAAAAGCTGAAAGATAAGGGAGTGCTTTCTGCAATAAAGGCGGGGCAAAGCATAGCCATAGGCGTGGGGAGCAGGGGGATAACAAACCTACCACTCATGGTGAAAACGCTGGTCGGCGCCATAAAGGACGCAGGAGGCGAGCCATTCATTGTGCCAGCAATGGGAAGTCACGGCGGCGCTACGGCGGAGGGACAAAAAGGCGTGCTTGAGCGCCTTGGCGTGACGGAGGAATATGTAGGAGCGCCTATCCGTTCTTCCATGGAGGTCGTCGAGATCGGGCGCACTTCAAAGGGGCTTCCCGTTCGCATAGATAAGCACGCCTTGAGCGCCGATCATATCGTCATAATTAACAGGATCAAGCTGCATACTACCTTCAGGGGCAAATACGAAAGCGGTCTCATGAAGATGATTACTATAGGCCTCGGCAAACAAGCTGGCGCCGAAATATGCCATGAACTGGGTTTTGAGCAGATGGCAGAAAATGTGGTGGATATAGCTAAAGTGGCCTTACAAAAGATGAATTTGCTTTTCGCCGTGGGAATTATCGAAAACGCTTATCACGAGACCGCAAAGATAGCAGTGTTGAAAAAAGACGAAATCGAGGAAGAGGAGCCGAAGCTGTTAGAAGAAGCCAAAAGGCTCTACCCGAAGATTCCCTTCGATTCGCTGGACGTGCTGATCATAGATGAGATCGGCAAAGATATAAGCGGCACAGGTTTTGATACAAACATAGTTGGCAGATACACCGTACCGACTATGACAGGGGGACCAAACATAAAGAGGGTAGTGGTGTTGGATATTACGGACAAATCCCACGGCAATGGCAATGGCTTGGGTATGGCGGATTTTACGACGATGAGGGCCTTTAAGAAATTCGACTTCGAAGAGACGTATCCCAACCCGTTGACTTCGACGGTTCCTCTGGGGGCAAAAATACCCATGGTTTTAGAAAATGACAAATTAGCCATTCAAGCTGCCGTAAAGACCTCTAACCTTTTAGATAAGACACAGATTAAAATGGCGCGGATCAAAAACACACTTCTCTTGGACGAGTTGGAGGTCTCCGAGAATCTGATCTCGCAAGCCGAGGCGATGAAGCCGTACGTGGAAGTAGCAAGCGGCCCTTATGAGTTCCCGTTCGATGATATGGGGAACTTATTCTGAAAGCACTTAAAACGGTTGCTTAGTAAAAAGATCGTTGTCGATGTAACCTTAAATATTACTTTATACCAGGGAGGTGGAGGAGATGGCATTCAAGAAGGTCATGGTGGTGGGCGCGGGGACGATGGGGCACGGCATTGCTCAGGTCTGTGCTCAGGCTGGGCTCGACGCTGTCCTCATCGATGTGGACAGGCCCTTTGTGGATAGAGCCATAGAGAGGATAAGAAGCGGCCTCGAAAAGCGCGTCGAGAAGGGAAAGATGACGAAAGAAGAGGTCGAGGATATCATGTCCCGTATCAGCGGCGGCACGGAGATCGAGGCAGTCATGTCCAAAGATGTGGACTTCGTGATCGAAGCGGTTGTTGAAGATGTAGAAGTTAAAAGGCAGATATTTGCGAGGTTAGACGCTAACTTCGAGCCGAATGTGATCCTCGCCACAAATACGACAGCTTGTCCCATAACGGAGATCGCTAGCGCAGCAAAACACAGCGACAGGGTCATAGGAATGCACTTCTTCAACCCTCCGGTAGTCATGAAACTCGTCGAGATCATGCCCGCACTGCAGACGTCGAAAGATACTGTGGAAAAAACGAAGGAGCTCGCTGAGTTTTTAGGTAAGACACCTATAGCCATAAAGATTGAGACACCTGCAGGAATAGTGAGCCGCATCTTAGGTGTCCTCCTCAACGAGGCGGTGGTAGCGTATTCCGAAGGTGTGGCCGAGCCCCAAGACATAGATACAGCGATGAAGCTGGGCGCCAACCTGCCTATGGGTCCGCTCGAATTGATCGACATGATAGGCGTGGATGTACACCTCGCTAAGATGGAGACCCTCTTCCGCGAGCTCGGAGACCCGCGTTACCGCCCGCCCTACATACTGAAAAAGATGGTGCGCGCAGGGTATCTGGGGCGCAAGACCGGCAAGGGTTTTTACACATACGAACAGTGACCTCTTAAAGATAAGCTCGGGGAGGGATGAATAATGGATTTCGATCTTAATGAAGAGCAACAGATGATAAAAAAGATGGTGGCGGATTTTGCCGACAAGGAAATCGCGCCCGTTTCAGCCCAGTATGACCAGGAAGAGAAATTTCCAGAAGAGATCGTCAAGAAAATGGGAGCGCTTGGGATATTTGGCACCGTCATTCCGGAGGAATACGGAGGCGGAGGGTTCGACTACATATCGCACGCCCTCGTGGCTGAGGAGTTGGGGCGCGTGGATTCCTCTGTGCGCGGCATCTACTCGGTCCAGATTTCACTTGTAGCGCTTTCAATTTTAAGATGGGGCACGGAAGATCAAAAGCGCACCTATGTACCGAGATTGGCTTCTGGTGAAATATTGGGATGCTTCGGCTTGACCGAGCCTAATTCGGGAAGCGACGTGGCCAGTATGCAGGCAAGCGCCGTCCTCGATGGCGACAGCTACATATTGAACGGCAACAAGATGTGGATTTCAAACGGTTGCGCAGATGTGGCCTTAATATTCGCAAAGACAGACAAGTCTGCCGGCCATAGAGGAATTACTGCCTTCATCGTAGATACGAAGACGCCCGGCTTTTCATCCAGAGATATCCATGGCAAGCTCGGTCTTCGCGCCTCGAGCACTGCTGAACTGATACTTGAAGATGTACGCGTGCCCAAAGAGAACGTCCTCGGCAACCCGGGAGACGGCTTCAAGGTGGCCATGAGTGCCCTCGACAACGGTCGCTATACGGTTGCTGCGGGCTGCGTCGGCACAGCACAGGGGTGTTATGACGCCGCCAAGAAATACGCCTTGGAGAGGGTCCAGTTCGGCAAGCCGATAGCTGGCCATCAGCTCATTCAGGAGCATTTTGCCGAAATGGCCATCAATATCGATGCAGGGCGCTTCTTGGTCTACAGGGCCGGCCACTTAAAAAATAAGGGCGTGCGGTGCACCAGGGAGGTTTCTATGGCTAAACTCTTCTGCGGTGAAATGGTTAATCGAGTGGCGTATAGAGCTATTCAAATATTTGGCGGTTACGGCTTCTCGAATGAATTTCCTGTCGAGCGTTTCTATCGCGATGCAAGGATAAACACGCTTTATGAGGGCACAAGCGAAATACAAAAACTCATCATAGCGAGCAGCGACCTTGGCATATCCGCCTTCGCGTGAGGTGATCGAGGTGTCGAACGAAATCCTCCTTTGCGAAGTGAAAGACCAAGTGGCGTACCTCACTGTGAACCGGCCCGAGGTGAGGAATGCCATGAATAATACGCTCGTCGGGGAGCTCGAAAAGGCTATAGGCGCGATCGAGAGCGACAAAGACGTTAGGGTTGTGATAATAACGGGAGCTGGAGATAAGGCCTTTATGTCTGGCGCCGACATCAAAGAGCTCGCCGAACGGGATATCGTTTTGGGCAGGGAGCACACGAGGCAGCGCCAAGAGCTCTACGATCGCATAGAAAATCTGAACGTCCCTGTCATCGCCGTCATAAACGGCTATGCTATAGGTGCAGGGCTTGAGCTGGCTTTGGCTTGCACGTTTAGGATAGCCTCCGAAAGCGCGCGCTTCGCGGCTTCAGAGGTTAAGCTCGGCATCATCCCCGGCGGTGGCGGCACCCAAAGGCTTGCTCGCACGGTTGGCAGGACAAAGGCGATGGAGATGGTGCTTTTAGGTGACATGATAGACGCTCAGGAGGCCTACCGTGTAGGATTGGTCAACAAGGTCGTCCCTGCAGATGGCCTAATGGAAGAGGCAGCGTTATGGGCTCAAAAAATTAAGGCTCTCCCCAAACTTGCGGTTCAATATGCTAAGGAAGCTTTGAACAGAGGTGCAAACCTCGGCCTCGACCAGGGGCTGGCCCATGAGTCGTACCTCTTCGCCTTGGCCTGTTCCACTGAGGATAAAAGAGAAGGCGTAGCGGCCTTTTTAGAGAAGCGGCAGCCGAAATTTGTTGGCCGTTGAGCTTAGAAGTTGCAGTTCCTGCGAAAGAGAGGGTGAGTTTTCGCTTGCGTATAGTGGTATGTATCAAGCAGGTCCCGAGCACTGAGGCCAAAGTGCAGATGGACCCTGTTAAAGGCACATTGATTCGTGAAGGTGTGGAGAGCGTGGTCAACCCCTTTGACGAATACGCTATCGAGGAGGGGGTTAGGCTCAAGGAGCGCTACGGCGGCGAAGTCATAGTAGTTTCCATGGGGCCCCCTCAGGCTAAGGAGGCTTTAAGACAGGCCCTGGCTATGGGAGCGGACAAAGCTGTCCTCTTAAGCGATAGGGCTTTTGCAGGCTCAGATACACTGGCGACCGCTTATACGCTTTCGCTGGCTATCAAAAAGTTAGGCGAAATTGATCTCGTTATTTGTGGCAAGCAGGCCACCGATGGTGACACCGCCCAGGTTGGCCCAGGCTTGGCTCAAAGGCTCGGTTTTAGGCAACTTACCTATGTTTGCAAAGTAAAAGAAATAAACTCAGAAAGTAAAAAGATTATAGTCGAGCGCCTCTTGGACGAAGGGATTCAAGTGGTGGAGACAACATTGCCAGCCCTTATGACTGTAGTAAAGGACATAAACCAGCCGCGCCTGCCGAATGTAATTTCTATAAGGAGAGCTGCCAGGACTGAAATTCCAATCTGGGGGCCACAGGACCTAAATGGAGATCAGGCTAAGTTTGGTTTCGATGGCTCACCCACTCAAGTGATCCGGATTTTCACTCCGCCCCCGCGGGCCGGTGGTCAGATCTTAGAAGGAGAAGTCCCGGAAGTTGTGTCTAAGCTCCTGGACGCCCTCTCTTCTCAGCAAGTTATAAGCATATAGGGGGATATTATAATGGCGCTCAAAGTCATAAAAGAGCAGTGTACAGGCTGTGGTCTTTGCGTCCAAGTTTGCCCATACAACGCTATAAGGTTGAACGACGATGGCATCGCCGAAGTGCTCGAGTCTTGCATTCTCTGTGGCCAATGCGTCGATTCCTGCCCCATGAAGGCCCTTCTCATGGAAGAAAAACATGGCGAGGAAGCTACCGGCTATAGAGGGGTGATGGTATTCGTCGAACACGAATTTGGCCGCATCAACCATGTCTCTTTTGAACTCCTCGGCAAAGGGCGAGATCTGGCTGATAAGTTAACAGCACCTCTATGCGCCATGGTGATAGGCGATGGAGCAAAAGATATGGCCAAAGAGGTGGGCACATACGACGTTGACGAGATCTACGTGGTAGATGCCCCTCACCTCAGAGAGTATCAGACCAATTCTTACGTGCGCGAGGCAGAAAACATCATAAATGGATACAAACCTGAAATTGTCCTCATAGGTGCTACGACGCTCGGGAGGGATTTTGCCGGGGCTTTGGCCACGCGCCTCGAAACGGGCCTCACTGCAGACTGCACCGAACTCGATATAGATCCAGAAAGAGGGTTGCTCATGCAGACTCGCCCTGCCTTTGGTGGCAATATAATGGCGACGATACTATGCCCTTACAAGAGGCCACAGATGTCAACGGTTCGCCCCAAAGTCATGCCCATGCCCGAGAAAGTTACCAAAGATGGGGCTCGTATCATAGGAATAGAGCCTGTATCAACTCCCAAGGACTTGCTCATTTCTATCTTGGATTTCATCAAGGACACGGCAGGCACGGTCAACCTCGCTGACGCCGACGTTATAGTCTCGGGCGGCAGGGGGATGAAGGGGCCCGAAAATTTCAAAATGCTTTTAGAGCTGGCTCAACTTTTGGGAGGTGCCGTAGGAGCTTCCAGGGCTGCCGTTGACAGCGGTTGGATCCCCTATGCACATCAGGTGGGTCAGACCGGACGCACAGTGAGGCCCAAGCTTTACATAGCCTGTGGCATATCCGGAGCCATTCAGCATTTGGCCGGCATGCAAACTTCCGATATTATCGTAGCCATAAACAAGGACCCGGAAGCCCCCATCTTTAAGGTGGCCAATTACGGAATTGTCGGCGACCTCTTTAAGATTGTTCCCGAGATGATAAGGCAGCTAAAGGAAAGAAAAGAGAAAGCAAGGAGCTAATTGTTATAACATCATTTCGGTTATTGTGGACTCACAAAGCATAGCACACAAGGGACCTGCTCTGCTCTCGGTAGGGCTTGTGTGCCAAGCAATGTTGGCTTGAGACATTAGCGACCCTTATTGTATAGAGCTGTCTCTTTAGCTTCATATGCCGCTAAAAGTTGACCTTTACTTTGACCGTGAGTAAGATTGGTTTGAGTAATCGTGAACAAAACCAACCAAAGACAACCATAAGTAAACAAAAGGAGGTGGAGACCTTCAGGATATACAAAGCAAAACTAATCATTAATAGAGAGTTATAAGATTTCGTGATGTTAAGGCTATACTCTATAGCAGTGGAGGTGAAAACAAATATGGATTTCTTGCAAATCGCGATACTCCCCATAGCACTTGCACTGTTTGGTTATCTTGCGTTTCAGAAATGGAGTGCCCTTATATTGGGTCCCTTGCTTTCCATGCTTGTAGCCTTAGTGGCCGGCTTACCGCTATTTGAGACGATGCTCGGGCCCTACATGGCCACTGCAGCAGATTATGTGAAAAACTTCTTCCTTATATTTTTTGTCGGTGCCGTGTTCGGCTCCGTTATGGAAGATACCGGAGCCGCAGAATCGTTGGCTCGATGGATGATTGGCCTTACAAAAGGCAAATACGTGGCCCCCATTATTATGACTATAACGGGAATACTTACGTACGGAGGAATAAGCGGTTTTGTGGTATTTTTTGCTATGTATCCGATTGCTTTGTACATGTTTAAAGAGGCTAATATAAGCCGAAGGCTTATTCCGGCTGCTATATCTGCAGGATGCTGGACCTGGTCTATGAACGGCCCTGGAACCCCAGCGATCCAGAACGTCATACCTATGAGATATTTAGGAACTTCCTCCATAGCAGATCCTGTGGGTGGCGCTTTAGCCGTTATAATTCAAATTGCCCTGATCTTTTGGTATCTCGAATGGCAAGGGAAGCGCTATGCAGCTAAAGGCCATACGTTTGTGGAGGATGAGCATACGCGCCAAACAATGGCGCGTGCGGGGGGCGAAAAGAGACTACCTCATCCTATCCCTTCTTTGATCCCGTGCATAGTAATACTTGCGCTGTTCAACGTATTTCGAGTGCCCGTTGAGGCAGCGGTGCTCGCAGGAATTGTGTTAGCTATATTGCTTTTGGCTCCTTACGGTGGTGGATATAATAATTGGATTCAAATCTTAAACAGGGGGGCACTGAATTCAGCCCCTGCGATATTGAACACTGCTATTGTAGTGGGTTTTGCCGGCGTGGTGAGAAATACTGCAGGATTTGCCCAAATCATCGAGGGTTTAAAGGTAATGGCTATGCCACCGCTTTTGCTCGTAGCCATCACCACAGCTATAGCTGCTGGCGCCGCAGGATCAGCTTCTGGAGGATTAGGCGTAGCCTACGCTGCTTTGAAGGATCTTTATATTTCCTTAGGAGTGCCCATGGATTGGGTGCATCGCGTTTCAGTAATAGCTGCTGGTACGCTCGATACGCTTCCTCATCAGGGGGCGCAGATAACGCTGTTGACCATATGCCACCAAACTCACAGGGAGGCTTATTGGCCTATATTCGTAACGCAGATTGTAATACCAGTTATTGCCCTTTTTGCCCTGATAGGTTATCACGGATTAGGTTTTTAAGGGTTAATCATCAAATAAGGGTTAATCATCAAATAAAGTTAAACTGATTTAAGGAGGGGGAAACCATGTTGCGCAAGACTGAATTTCGTATGCCGGGGACATTACTGCAAGGTCCTGGTTGCCTTGAGGATTTGGGCAGGGAAGTCGGAAAGCTCGGTTGCAAAAAAGCGCTGATCGTCTCTGATGAAATTATGAAAAAGGTTGGGTATGTGCAAAGGGTAGAAACGCTCTTAAAAGGCGCAGAAATTGATTATGTTGTTTTTACGGACGTACCAGGCGAACCTAAGGATACTTATGTTGAGGCTGGCCTAAAGATCTATCGAGAAGAGAAGTGTGATTTTCTTTTAGCCATAGGAGGCGGGAGCCCTATAGATACGGCTAAGGCTATAGGCATATTGCACACGAATGGTGGAAGCATTACGGACTACATGGGTGCGGAGAAGGTGAAAAAACCCATCCCCCCACTTGTGGCCATTCCTACCACTGCGGGTACGGGGTCAGAAGTGACCCGATTCACTATTATCACCGATACTAAGAATGATGTTAAGATGCTCATTAACTCTTCTTTTATTATTCCTACCGTGGCAATTGCTGACCCTACATTGACCCTCAGTGTTCCGCCCAAGACGACGGCAGCTACAGGCTTGGATGCCTTTTGTCACGCAGTAGAAGCTTATGTTTCAAAGAAAGAACAACCCACTACCGACCTGCTCGCCTTAGAGGCCATTCGTCTTATCTCTCAAAACCTTCGTAGGGCATGGTGTAACGGCGAAGATTTGGAAGCGCGTTCAAATATGATGCGCGCTGCCACATTGGCTGGCATAGCTTTTAATAATTCCTCTGTAACGCTTATACATGGCATGTCGCGTCCTATAGGCGCAGTATTTCATGTCGCTCATGGCGTATCTAACGCACTGCTATTATCTGTGTGGGCCGAGTTTACTTACATTGCAAAGCCGGAAAAGTTCGCCAAAGTGGCAGAAGCCATGGGGGAGAACATAGAAGGGCTTAGCGTGCTCGATGCGGCTTGGGAAGCCGTAGAGGCTATAAGCAGGCTATGCGAGGACGTTGAAATTCCTTCGATTAAGGAGATGGGTATATCTAAAGAAGATTACGAAAGAGCGCTCCCTAAGATGGCTCACGATGCAATAGCAAGCGGCAGCCCTGCCAATAATCCGCGCTCTGCTACGGAGGAACAGATCATTGAACTATATCGCAAGGTGTACTGATGTTGGGGGCGAGAACTATGGCCTCTGCTAAGATTTTAGAAGTAAATCTAAGTTCAGGTTCTATAGGCGTGAGAGAGCTACCGACAGAGCTTCAGATGAAACATCTGGGGGGCTCAGGTTTAGCCGCAAAACTTTTATACGATGAAAAAACATACAAGGCCGATCCTCTTGGACCAGACAACACGTTAGTCTTCATGAATGGCCTTCTTACAGGTACACCTATCCCATGTGCCTGTAAGACTTCTGTATGCGCCAAATCGCCCTTGACCGGTATATGGGGTGAGGCTACCATGGGCGGTTTCTTCGGCGCTGAGCTAAAAAAGACGGGCTACGACGGCATTGTCATTCGTGGCACCGCCAAAGCGCCGCTCTATCTGCTTTTGGAAGATGACAGAGTTGAGCTAAAGGATGCTTCTGATCTCTGGGGGCTCGATGTTTATGAAACGTGCGATCAGTTATGCAAAAGGCACGGAGATAAATGCCAAGTAGCGTGCATCGGCCCCGCCGGAGAAAGAAAGGTCCTCATCTCCGGCGTTATGACCGGGGGACATCAAACGCGAGCAGCCGGTCGGACTGGTATGGGAGCGGTAATGGGATCTAAGCAATTAAAGGCTGTCGTAGTGAGAGGGACTCTGCAGGTTCCCATAAAGGAGCGTGAAAAACTTTCCGCTTCGATACGCGAGTTTACGCCTATCGTGAGAACAAACGCCAAAGGTCTTACAGATTTCGGCACCGCCGGAGGGTTAATGGGTGTGGAGGCAAACGGAGACCTTTCTATCCGCAACTGGTCGCTGGGCTCTTGGGAAGAAGGGGCAGCTAAGACTTGCGGTCAGAAGATAGCTGAAACGGTCTTCGTTTCACACTATGGCTGTTTTGCTTGTCCCATCCGTTGCGGCAAGGACGTGCGTGTAGAAATAGGGCCTCACGCCGGCACAGTTTGCCACGGCCCCGAATACGAAACCTGCGACGGCTTCGGTGCCAATCTTTTGAACGAAGATCTAAACGTTATATGCGCCGCAAACGACCTGTGCAACCGCTTGGGATTGGACACGATCTCTACGGCTGGCGTGATAGGATGGGCCATGGAATGTTACGAAAATGGGCTCATTACCAAAGAAGATACCGGTGGGATGGAGATCCGCTGGGGTGACGGCGAGGTTATTTTGAAGCTGGTGGAATTGATAGGCCACGATGAAGGCTTTGGAGCCTTTTTATCCCAAGGGGTAAGGCGTGCCTCGAGTCAACTCGGCGGCCTTGCTAAGGAGTTTGCCGTGGAAACTAAAGGCCTGGAATATGCTTATCATGATCCAAGGGCATTTACCTCTATGGCCGTAAATTATGCCACGGCCAACAGGGGTGCCTGTCACCTTGAGGCCCTCGGTTACTTTGCTGAGCAAGGGGTATTTGCGCTTTCTGCTTTGGGGTTCGATAAGCCATTTGAGCGCCACGGTGTCGAAAACAAAGCTGAAATTGCCTATCTTATGCAGAATTTCATGGAAATTTTCAACGATCTTGGGTTGTGCAAATTTCTCATTCGTGCTAAGGATGCGGCTGGGCCAGATGCGATAGCTGGTTGGATAACTTCGGTTACGGGGTGGGGGATATCCGGTGATGATCTCATGAAAGCCGGGGAGCGCAATTTCAATCTAAAGAGGATGTACAGTTATATGTTAGGCATAACGCGCAAAGACGACGTACTTCCTCCAAGGCTGGGGGTTCACGACAAAAAGACCGGAGCGGCAGCTGGCAGCATACCACACCTCGGCCGAATGCTTGTAGATTATTATGCCTTACGTGAGTGGACTGCCGAGGGCGTGCCATCGCAGGGCAAGCTTGAAGAGTTGGGATTGTTGGAGTAGCGCTAAACAGTCGGTGATTTTGCCGCCCTTGGAGATTTTAAGCCAAGGGCGGTTTTTATTTATTTTGTATAGAAAAGTCTGTATTTTCTCCAAAGGACTTGCCTTTTTTTAAAGGTAGGCTGATAATAAAAACGCTATCGTTGTTGAACGATTAAATATTTGGGGTAAGCCTTTCAATATTTCTTCTGTATTGTATACTTGCAGCGTAGGGTAAGGAGGCGAGCACATTGTTTAAAGATAACGAGTTAAAGCGCATTGCAGAGGCGAGAGCGCAATATGATGAAGTCATTAAAAAAACCATCGCTCGACATCCCGAAAGAAAAGGAACCTTTACCACGATAAGCGGCATTCCAGTAGATAGGGCATATACGCCCGAACACATCAAAGATATGGATTATCTGAGGGACCTGAACTTTCCCGGAGAATACCCGTTTACTAGGGGGGTCCAACCTACTCTATACCGCGGTCGGCTTTGGACGATGCGCCAATATGCGGGGTTTGGGACCGCCGAGGAATCAAACAAACGTTATCGCTACCTCTTGGAACAAGGACAAACGGGCCTTTCCGTGGCCTTTGACCTGCCGACTCAGATCGGATATGATTCAGACTTCCCGTTAGCCCAAGGAGAAGTGGGCAAAGTGGGCGTTGCCATAGATAGCCTGGAGGATATGGAACACCTCTTCGAAGGCATACCTTTGGATAAAGTCTCTACCTCTATGACTATAAATGCCCCTGCGGCAATACTCCTGGCGATGTATATAGCTGTAGGTGAAAAGCAAGGGGTTTCGGCAGAGCAGCTCTCGGGGACAATTCAAAATGATATACTGAAAGAGTATATTGCAAGGGGCACTTACATATTCCCGCCTGCACCATCCATGCGCCTTGTCGTGGATACCTTTGCGTTTTGTAGCGAATACGTGCCGAAGTGGAATACCATTTCCATCTCTGGTTATCATATCCGTGAAGCTGGCTCCACTGCCGTTCAAGAGGTAGCCTTTACTTTGGCTGATGGTATAGCCTATGTAGATGCGGCCGTAAAGGCAGGCCTCGATCCTAACGTCTTCGGTGAGCGTCTGTCGTTTTTCTTCAACTCTCATAACGACTTTTTAGAAGAGGTAGCCAAGTTCCGTGCGGCCCGCCGTCTGTGGGCGAAGATCATGAAAGACCGCTTTGGAGTTAGCAATGAGCGCGCTCAAATGCTCCGTTTCCATACGCAAACGGCAGGTTGCACTCTGACGGCTCAACAGCCTGAAAACAACATAGTGCGCGTGGCTCTCCAGGCCATGGCAGCTGTGCTCGGCGGCACTCAATCGCTTCACACCAACAGTTTCGATGAGGCGCTGGCCTTGCCTACGGAAAGGAGCGTCCGCATAGCCCTCAGGACTCAACAGATAATTGGCTATGAGTCAGGAGTTACCAACACTGTCGATCCTTTAGCAGGAAGCTATTATATAGAGTGGCTCACGAATGAGATAGAGCGTCAAGCCCAAGAATATATCAAGAAGATCGACGACTTGGGCGGCATGGTAGTGGCTATAGAGAAGGGCTACGTGCAGCAGCAAATCCAGGATGCCGCATATTCTTACCAGAGGGCTGTGGAAGAAGGCGAACAAATAGTTGTGGGGGTCAACAAATTCCAGATTGCCGAGGAGGGCGAGCGTCCCGAGATCCTCAGGGTCGATCCTAAAGTTGCAGAAGAGCAGATAAAAAGACTTAAGGCTCTCCGCGCAAGGCGCGATAACCTGCGCGTCAAGGAGACTCTCGAGCTGCTTCGAGAGGCCGCGAGGGACAGCTCCATGAATCTTGTGCCTCGGATATTAGACGCTGTTAAGGCCTATGCCACTGAAGGTGAAATATGTGGCGTCCTTCGCGAAGAGTTCGGCGAATATCGCGAGAACGTCGTCTTGTGATGCCGTCAAATGAGTGGGAGGGGATAATCCATGGAAGGCCGCAAGATAAGGGTTATAATAGCGAAGCCAGGTTTGGACGGACACGACAGAGGAGCTAAGGTGGTGGCTCGTGCGCTGCGCGATGCTGGCATGGAGGTCATCTACACGGGCTTGAGACAATCGCCCGAGCAGATCGTTGAAACCGCCATACAAGAGGACGCCGACGCCATCGGGCTCTCGATCCTCTCTGGTGCTCATGAGTACTATTTTAGAAGAGTGATCGAGTTGTTAAAAGAAAAGAACGCAGCCGATATCATCGTTTTTGGTGGTGGCGTTATCCCAGAAGAGGATATACCAATTCTGCTTAATATGGGCGTCAAGGCAGTGTTCGGCCCTGGAACATCCACCAAGGATATTATAGAATGGCTAAAGGGAGCTGTAGAGTCAAGGCGCTTTGCCGAGGTGTAAATTATTAAAAGCTGAACTCTTGTGTGTCAAGCGGAGGTGAATTCTTTGAAGCCTATATGCGTTGATCATATTGGAATAGCGGTTAAAAGTATCGATGAGACATTAAAGCTATGGGAGGGAGTGCTCGGCATCAAGTGCACGGGAAGGGAAGAGGTGCCTGATCAGAAGGTTGTGACGGCCTTTCTTCCCTTGGGCGACACGGAGATAGAATTGCTCGAAGGGATCTCAAACGATAGCCCAGTGACGCAGTTTCTGGAAAAGCGAGGAGAAGGTCTCCATCATATAGCTATACGCGTTGAAAATATAGAAGAGGCTATAAGAGAGCTCAAAGCCAACGGGGTTCGCCTGACTGACGAAAAGCCTCGTTATGGAGCTGGCGGGGCAAGGATCACTTTCATTCATCCAAAAGCCGCAAACGGCGTGCTGTTGGAACTTTCAGAGCGCAAACGTTAAAAAGGGGGTTGGGGTTATGCCTGAAAAAGGCATAGATGTCCTGTGCGAAGACCTCTTGAAGAAGAGGGAGACAGTAAAACAGGGCGGCGGGAGCAAGGCTATAGAGAAGCAACACGAGAAGGGCAAGCTCACCGCCAGGGAGCGAATTGAGAAGCTTTTAGACCCTGGGAGTTTTGTGGAGATCGATGAGTTCGTCGAACATCGCTGCACGCTCTTTGACCTCGACAAGAAGAAGTATTTGGGCGATGGCGTGATCACGGGATTTGGCACCGTCGGCGGGCGATTGGTTTACGTCTATAGTCAAGATTTTACCGTGATGGGCGGTTCGCTCGGCGAGATGCACGCCAAGAAGATCTGGAAGGTACAGGACTTGGCCTTGCAGAATGGCGCCCCTATAATCGGCATCAACGACTCAGGTGGTGCCCGCATTCAAGAGGGGGTGGATGCTCTTTCCGGCTACGGTGGGATATTTTTCCGCAACGTAAAAGCGAGCGGAGTGGTTCCTCAGCTTTCGGTCATAGCCGGTCCTTGTGCAGGTGGAGCGGTATATAGCCCTGCGCTTACGGACTTCGTGTTTATGATTGACAAGATTGGCATTATGCACATCACCGGCCCTGCGGTTATAAAGGCCGTAACGGGTGAAGATGTGACATCTGAGCAGATAGGAGGAGCGCTGACTCACAACCAGACCTCAGGCGTCGCCCACTTCTTTGCCTCAAATGAGGATGAATGCTTTACACAAGTTCGTACTCTCCTTTCGTATCTTCCGAACAACAACGTGGAAGAGCCGCCCATAATCGATACTGGCGATGACCCCTATCGAGGAGATATATCATTACGCGAAATCGTCCCCACTAACCCGAACAAGGGTTATCGCATTCACGACGTTATTGCTCGCGTAGTTGATTCAGGCAACTTCTTCGAGGTTCAGCCTCTTTATGCCAGAAACATGGTCACTGGTTTCGCGCGGTTGGGCGGAAAAGTTATAGGCATAATCGCTAACCAGGCTGCTCACCTTGCGGGATGCTTGGATATCGATGCCTCAGATAAGGCGAGTCGTTTCATTCGTTTTTGTGATGCCTTTAACATCCCTGTGGTAACTTTTGTGGATGTCCCGGGGTATCTCCCTGGCACAGCGCAGGAATACGGCGGTATAATCCGCCATGGCGCCAAGATGCTCTATGCCTATTCAGAGGCTACGGTGCCGAAGATAACAGTGATCCTCAGGAAGGCCTATGGTGGCGCATATTTAGGTATGTGCAGCAAAGATCTTGGAGCTGATGTAGTCTTGGCCTGGCCTCAGGCTGAAATAGCGGTTATGGGGGCAGAGGGGGCAGCTAACATCATCTTTCGCAAGGAAATAGAAGAAGCCGAGGACAAAGAAGCAGCCTTAAAGCAAAAGATAGAGGAATACAGAGAGGCCTTTGCCAACCCTTACATTGCGGCGTCTCGTGGTTTTGTAGATCGCGTGATACTGCCAGAAGAGACGAGGGGGGCCGTCTATCAGGCGCTGCTCTTGAACGAAGGAAAGCGCGAGCAGCGACCTAAGCGCAAGCACGGTATAATCCCCAATTGAGGAGGCTCTTTTAGATGGCGGACTTGGTTTCTCATTTTGAAGCAGGCATCTCAGGGGCATTCCTGCTTTCCGTAATCGCTTTTAGCACTGTGTTCATCGTGCTCATAGGGCTCACGCTCGTTATTTACTGTGTTAGATTCCTATCTGTTTCCAAAAAAGATGTAAGTCGCGGCGACATAGGTTCAGTGTCTGCATCTGTGCCTCAAACCCCACCTCCGTCTGTTCCGGCTCAGCAACCTCCAATGCTTGCATCGCGGGAAGAAGACGCTGCAGGAGAAGAGTTGGTTGCCGTAATTGCGGCGGCCGTTGCGGCTTCGGCGAGCGCGTGGGCACCGAGAGTGTCCGTCACTCCAGCGGTTATGGCTAAATTCAACCTTTGGAAAGCGGCGGCGCGTGTGGAGCAAATGGAAGGCTTTGAAGATTGAAGGTGCCTGAAAGTTAAGTTGCCGTTCAAGAACCGATCAATATAGTAATAGTAGGAGGAGAAATTTATATGCCCAAAAGATTCCGTGTCGTAGTCAATGGCAAGATATACGAAGTAGAAGTGGAAGAACTTGGCGAAGGAAGTGTGCGAGTGGCCTCTCAACCGACGCAGGCTTATGCTCCGCCTGCACCGGTTGCTTCGGCGCCAGTGGCTCAGACTCAGCCCGCATCGCCTGCACCGGTTGTCCCGGCGCCTGCCCCATCTCCAGCACCATCAACCCCGGCTCCCGCCGGTGCCACAACTGTATCTGCTCCCATGCCGGGCAAGATCCTCAAAGTTTCTGTGCAGCCCGGGTCAGCCGTTAAATCCGGCGAATTGCTTTTAGTTTTAGAAGCGATGAAGATGGAGAACGAGATTCTCTCCCCCGCGTCTGGAACCGTTAAAGAGGTTCGCGTGAAAGCGGGTGACTCTGTCAACACCGGCGATACACTCGTGATTATCGCTTAGGGGGGAACGAGATGGATCTCTATTTTACGGCTCTAAAAGGTATTTTTGGCCAGTCTGGCCTTATGGGCCTTACCGGAGGCAACATTGTGATGCTCATCGTGGCTTTTGTCCTGCTATATCTCGCTATCGTCAAGGGGTTTGAACCCCTCCTCCTTGTGCCTATAGCCACCGGATGTATCTTGGTCAACTTACCCTTAAGCGGTATCATTGACGAGGGCGGTTTCCTGCGCTATGTATCGTATGGTATCGAACATGAGATCTATCCGATCATCATTTTTATGGGCATAGGTGCCCTAACAGACTTTGGCCCCCTCTTGGCTAATCCCATTACCTTCCTTTTGGGAGCCGCGGCCCAACTCGGCGTGTTTGTAGCCATATTTGGAGCCCTACTCTTGGGGTTTTCGGTCAAGGAAGCTGCCTCCATCGCCATAATAGGTGGTGCTGATGGTCCCACTGCGATCTATCTCACGGTGAAGTTGGCACCGCAGATTTTGGGGGCTGTAGCAGTAGCGGCTTACAGCTATATGTCCCTTGTGCCGCTTATACAGCCACCCGTTATACGGGCACTTACAACCAAGGCCGATAGAGGCATAAAAATGGAGCAACTTCGCCCTGTTAGCAAGCTTGAACGGGTGATATTTCCTATAGTATCCACTGTGGTCACGGGGCTCATTCTTCCCAGTGCGGTGCCGCTGCTCGGCGTGCTAATGTTCGGCAATTTACTTAGAGAGTGCGGAGTGACGGAACGACTCAGCCATGCGGCTCAGAACGAGATATTAAATGCTACTACGATATTTTTGGGATTGAGCGTTGGAGCCACCATGGATGCGCCGCACTTTTTAACCCCTGCTACTATAAAGATCATAGCGCTTGGCCTGGTGGCATTCATCTTCAGCACCGCCGGTGGTGTTGTTTTCGGCCAGATTATGAAGGTGCTTTCGGGCGGTAAAATAAACCCAATGATAGGAGCCGCCGGTGTATCGGCTGTTCCCATGGCAGCACGCGTCGTTCAGCGAATGTGTCAGAGGGAATATCCTTCCAACTTCCTGCTTATGCACGCTATGGGGCCGAATGTAGCCGGAGTCATCGGCACTGCTGTTGCTGCGGGTACGATGCTCACGCTGCTTTCAACATAGCGCAGAATTTTTGGCGCGAAGAAACTAAATATAAGGACGGCGGCAATTTCCGCGCTTTTCTGTATTGTCGCCGTCCTTATATTGTTGCTTTCTATCCTTCTGGCAGGCTTTCCGGGAAATAATTGCCCTCACAGGGGTTAGAGTGTGTAATCCACAGCGTGCGCTCCGTCATGTCTATGATCAGAGAGTAAACAGACGAAAGCCTCTTTCCTTCCGGGTCGCGAGGATCTTCATGGCGGCATATCGAGTCAGGCGCATTGGTATGATCTCGTAAGAATGTGCTCATCGTTTCTATATCGATACGACCGCTGTGCTCTCGGATGAGTCGCTTTATGCGCCCCAACCTGTGAAACGTATCAGGCAGAATAACCTTGCCATGATCGTGCACTCTCACCAATCGCAAAGAGGTGAAGTGATTAGTATGAGCGATATACCCTTCATCGGCATAGAGCACGTCGAAGTCCTCAGGGGCGAATTCTATATCGATTATCTCCCCATCTGCAGTGCCCACCAAGAAGTTGGCCGAACTGGCCCGCTTCGCTTGTGCCACGGCTTCCACCGCGTCGCCAAGGGTGGGCGCGTTTAAGACTTTTCTTAGGATGACGAATATGGGCACGCCCACTCTCCTCTTTCCGGTGGATAAGGCATTATGGCACACACCCAAACCGGCTGAGTTTAAGCCCTTACCGCTGACCATGCCGGCTTCGGCCAAAACTAAAAGCGAAGGAGCAGGAGGCTGAGCTATCTCAAGTAGAACGAGCGCATCTCTTTGAGGGGCGATCCAGTCCCAATTTTGGGCCACGTAAGCCTTGTTGTCCTTGGTAAGTCGTGGCGTTACGCCTAAACTTGTGCAGCCATCAGCATCCAAAGCAATCTCGCTGCGCGCATTCAATGTGAGGATATCTTTAAAATCGGCTCCCGACCCAGCTGCTATACCTTTCATCTCTAATAGGACTTCAGGTGCGTACTCTTCAATGTCGGGCAAAAAGACCTCGGAGAGTTTGCGCGCCTCGTTCCATCCCATCCCGGAAAACGCCTCAAACATACGGCTGTAGTTTCGAATGCCGATTTCGATCTTATCTTTAGCTGCTGCTCCGTATTTCTCTCCTCGCTCGAAGGCTCCTCCCGATATAACGATGCGCTCATACCCTTTCGCCATCTGGTCTCCTCCCTTTCCATCTTTACGTTAAAAGCCGAAAGCACAAAAACGATCCTTGCGCGTTTCGTATTTGCCTTGTAAGGGTTAATATACTACAAATGGGAGCTTAAACGATTAGGAGGAAGGCGAGATGCACTAACAGAATTAAAGACATGGCTTGAGTGTGGCTTGGCAAGTGTTCAAAATTAGTATTGAGCCATCGAAGAATCCAAAGGAGGAGAGCAATGAACCTTAGTGAGTTGATTGACAAAATGCAGGAGCTGGCGTATCAGTACGAAAGGCAATATGGAGGTTGCAGTCAGTGCGTCGTTGGTGCTTATAAGACTGTTTTGGGGACAATAAGCAACGACGTCTTTAAGGCTGCGACTGGCTTGGCGGGCGGAATTGGTTTAACCGGAAGCGCCTGTGGCGCTTTGACCGGTGGCGTGATGGTCATAAGCACATTTATTGGTCGGGACTTCGACAACTTTGCCGATCCCGGCGGAGAGAGACGTAAGACGTTTAGATTAGTGGCTAAGCTTGTAGATCGCTTCAAAGGTGAATACGGAAGTACAATCTGCCGCGATATACAAACGAAATTAATGGGCAGACCGTTTGATCTCCGAGATAAAGAGGATTATAAAGAATTCCTCGCAGCCGGTGGTCATGAAGATAAGTGCCCCTCGGTTTGTGCCAATACAGTCAAGTGGGTTGCTGAGATATTGGCAGACGAAGGCTTGCTGAAGGGAGATTGAGCCAGATGCGGTTAGAAGGCAAAGTTGCAATCGTTACAGGGGCTGCCGGTGGCTTCGGTAGCGAAATCGGACGTGTCTTTGCGCGTGAGGGCGCATCTTTAGTGCTCGCAGACGTAAACTATCATAAAGCTTCAAATCTTGCTGATGAGTTAAAGGCGCAAGGCGTAAAGGCTGTGGCTGTATCGGTTGACGTTGGAGACGAAAAGCAGGTTTACTCTATGGTCGATAAGGCCATAAGCGAACTCGGGCAGGTTGACATTTTGGTAAACAACGCTGGAACGGGGCGCGGCGCCAGGATTCAAGACATCACTTTAGATGATTGGAATCAATTGCTAAGGCTTAACTTAACAGGGACATTTCTTTGTTGTAAAGCCGTGATAGACCACATGATCGCTCGAGAGTATGGAAAGATCGTCAATATGTCGTCCATCTGCGGTCAAACCGCAAGGCCGGTAGGTGTTGACTATTCGGCGTCGAAGAGTGGCATAATCGGCATTACGAGGACCCTCGCCCTTCAGGTAGCGCCATATGGAATCAACGTGAATGCCATAGCTCCAGGACCCATCGCCACTCCAATATTTGAACGCAATTGGCCCAAAGAGACGGTAGAAAAATTAAAATCGACAATTCCCTTCAAGCGCGAGGGGAACCCGCGCGATATTGCCAACGCGGCATTGTTTTTGTCGTCAGATGAGGCCGGATGGATCACGGGCGAAGTTATAGCAGTTAACGGCGGAGCCTTCATCGGTTAAGAGTTATGATATCTGAAAGTGGTTGTTTTGGTGCGTTTGGTGGCGTGTCTGACGCGGTGTCTAACTAGACGCGGTCTTTTTAAGAAACGTCACGATTTCGTGTATTAGCGAGGCAGAAGAATTTTGCGGCGGGTGGGAGGGCCGATTTCTTCTTCTCTCCCACCTTTTTATCTCAATTTACATGCTTCAGATTCCTCAAAAAGTCAACAATAGTCAAACTTGACAATACCTCCCTGAACTCATATAGTATAGTTATCACATGGTCAGACCATCCAGCCAAAACAACTCGAACATATGCGAGGTGCGCCGATGAAGGTGTTTGAGAAAATCCTCAATTGCATGTGTGTGATTCTATTTATAGAAATGGCTATAGTCACGTTTGCGCAAGTAGTGAGTAGATATGTTTTTGGTATAAGCTTTTTCTGGGCAGAAGAGCTTGCAAGATTCTCAATGGTGTGGATAGCCTTTTTGGGTGCTGCTATCGCAATAGCTCACAATTCTCATACCAATATAAACTTCTTTGTTAACTTGTTGCCAAAAACAATTAAAAAGTACGTAGAAATTGCACAAGATCTTGTGTGCTTGTTTTTTATAGTATGTGTGATATTTTATAGCTGGCCTATCGTAAATATCACAATGAAAAACCTGAGTACTGGCTTAAGGATTCCAATGGGCTTAGTATACATATCTTTGCCGGTATCTGGTTTTATAATGATCTTATACTTGTTAATTAGATTGTATTTTAAAGTGAATTGCAAAGAAGCAAATGCAGGTGGTGAACAATTGTGATATTAGCTCTGTTTACCAC
The DNA here is from genome assembly GCF_016125955.1 of Acetomicrobium sp. S15 = DSM 107314. Taxonomy (NCBI): domain Bacteria; kingdom Thermotogati; phylum Synergistota; class Synergistia; order Synergistales; family Acetomicrobiaceae; genus Acetomicrobium; species Acetomicrobium sp. S15 = DSM 107314. The sequence goes on from NZ_JADEVE010000215.1 coordinate 39,107, forward strand.
TTTAGTTGTAGCTTTAGTTATAGGTATTCCTATAGGATTTGCGATAGGTATAAGCTCAATGATATTTCTTCTAATTAGCGGATTTCCTCCGTTGACGATAATATCTCAGCGTATGGTCGAAGGGGTTAATTCATTTCCCCTTATGGCTCTACCTTTGTTTATTTTGTCAGGGGAAATTATGGCATATGGAGCTACACCTAGACTAATGAAGCTTGCCAATATGATTTTGGGACGTGTGCCTGGTGGGCTGGGAGCGGCTGCAGCAGGTGGTTGTGCGTTTTTTGGGGCTATCTCTGGTTCTGGAGTGGCTACTACTGCGGCTATAGGAAGCATAATGGGACCAGAGATGGTTAAAAATGGATACCACAAAAGTTTTACCGCTTCTTTGTTGGCCGGGGCAGGTGCATTGGGTATAGTCATCCCTCCAAGTATTTCGATGGTCGTATATGGAACAGCGTGTACCGTGTCTATAGGAGACTTGTTCTTAGCCGGAATTATACCAGGCTTGTTAACAGTTGGCTTTCTTATCGGTTTGGATGTTGTTTTAGGAATTAAAAGAGGTTACAGGAATATTGGTGGAAATAATCTTACCCTAGGTGAGCATTTTGTGGTTTTTGTGGATGCACTTTTGCCACTCTTTATGCCCATTATTATATTAGGTGGAGTATTATCAGGTATATTTACTCCAACAGAAGCAGCTGCTATAGCTGTGTTTTATGCGTTTTTTCTTGCAGCTTTTATTTATAGAGAGTTAAAACTGAGTGATATATATGCAATATGTGCAAAAAGTGCGGAAATGAGTGCAATAATATTGTTCATTATGGCAACAGCTGCTCCGTTTGGTTGGATAATGGCAACACAAAATGTGCCTGAGGTTTTTGCTAAAGCTTTATTGTCATTATCAAGTAACCCAGTAGTGATATATTTATTAATAATGATATTATTACTATTTTTAGGTACATTTATGGAAACTAATTCTACAATAATATTAACAGCTCCTATTTTGTTACCAGTAGTTACAAATTTAGGTTTCAGCCCCATCCATTTTGGTATTGCGATGATCTTAAACTTGGCTATTGGTGGAGCAACACCACCTTTGGCTGTTTGTCTGTTTACATCGTGCAAAATCCTTGACATATCAGTAGAAGATACGTTTCCTGATATTATATATGTAGTTGTTACGATGTCTATCGCTCTTTTGATAGTGGTTTTGATACCCCAAGTTTCTTTATTTTTAGTTAATGCATTGGGTAAATGAGGAGGAAGGTGCGATGATTTCATTTAAAGAGTTGGCACACAGTAATCATAGGTTTTTAGGGATGTTTATTCAATCCACTTCCAGTGAATTTGTGGAAATTGTGGGCTATACGGGTTTTGACTTTATCATCATAGATATGGAGCACAGCCCAATAGATTATTCTACGAGCAGAGTTTTAGCCCAAGCTGCAGATGCTGCTGGGATTGTTAGCACAATAAGGGTGGCCGAAAAATCGCCGGTGTCCGTCTGTAAGGCACTGGATACCGGCGTTTCGGGTGTTGTAGTTCCTGGTATATCTTCTGTGTCTGATGCGGAGGCTGCTATAGGATATGCAAGGTACGCTCCTCTTGGGGTGAGGGGAGCCTGTCCCTGCGTGAGAGCCAATAGATATGGAATAGGAGGAGAAGTGTTTTATAAAAAAGCAAATGAAACTACCAGTGTTATTCTCTTGCTTGAGGGAAAATCAGCAATTGAATCATTTGATGCAATATCAAATATAAAAGGCTTAGATGCCATTTTGTTGGGTCCCGTGGATCTATCTCATTCCCTTGGTTTTCCTGGTCAAATTCATCACCATGCAGTTACTAATGCATTAATTGATATGATAAACAAAGGTAAGGAACGAAACGTGTGTATTGGAGTATTTTGTACCGAACTACAAGAAGCAAAGAGATGGTTTGAAGTTGGTGTCAATTATGTGGTATACAGCGTCGATACAATGCTATTTGCCGAAACTTGTTCAAAGCTTAAGGCAAGCTTAATGAACTAAAAGTTGATTATTTAATAACTTCAAATATTGGTTACAAGCTTGATATTAGTGTTAATAAAAATTGCTTTGCATTATAAAAAGAGGTGAGTGTTAAAAGTGGATACTTGTAGCATAATAAGTTTTTAAGATTGCGTAACAGATCATTAAAATAAAAGGAGGATTTGTAATGATTAGCAAATGGAAGCGTCTGGTAGTTTTAGTGATGATATTAGTTGTACCTATGGTTTCTAGTGCTGCCTATGGTGCTAATAAAAATTTTGTGCTTAAGGTGGCTCATATATTTGCACCTACACACCCTGCGCAAAAAGGATTGGAGTTATTTAAGAAGTTAGTTGAAGAAAGAACATCTGGCGCAGTAAGAGTGGATACATATCACAGCGGTGTTCTGGGGGGCGATACAGAAGAACTCCAGCAGGTAATGGCGGGCACTCTTGATGCAGCAGTTATTATGGGTATATCTATCTGGACCGGCATGAACCCCAAGGCTGCGGTTGAAGAGCTTCCCTTCTTGTTTAGAGACTATGAAATGGCACACAAGGCATTAGACGGAGCTTTTGGAGAGAAACTTGCTTCTGACGTTTTAGAACCAGTTGGCGTAAAAGTGCTTTCTTATTGGGAAAACGGGTTTAGACATTTTACCAATAATGTAAGACCTATTGTGGTTCCATACGATATGAAAGGCATAAAGTTCAGAAGCGCAGAGTCTCCAATAAGGATTGAAATGTTTAAGACGTTAGGGGCAAGTGCAATACCTATTGCGTTTCCTGAGCTTTTTACCGCACTTCAACAAGGTGTAGTTGACGGGCAAGAAAACCCGCTTGCTGTCATAGAATCATCTCGTTTCTATGAAGTTCAAAAATATCTCTCTTTATCTGGCCATATATACAATGCAGGTGTGTTTATTATTAACCCTAAAATGTGGGAACGTTATCCTGGTGACGTGAAAAAAATTATACAAGCTGCTGCTCATGAAGCGAGAGATTATGAGCGTAAGTTAAATGGCGAGTCTGATACTATGCTTGTTGAGAAGCTTAAAGGGCTTGGTATGCAAATAAACGAAGTTGACAAGGAAGCCTTTACCGCTGCCGTACAGCCGGTGTGGCAGGGTTTCGTGCAAAAGAATGGTTCAGAACTTGTAGATCTCGCTACTGCCGCGGGCAAGTAACCAAGCTGATATAGCTCAATACGATTCAAATAAGGAGTTAGATCGTTTTATGACATTTTCAAAGATTCAAAAGAGCACGATTTCGCAAATCATCGTAGAGCAGATCCAGGAGAAGCTTCTCAAAGGGGAGTTGGAAGCAGGGCAGAAACTCCCTCCAGAGAGGCAGCTGGCCGAAATGCTGGGGGTGAGCAGATCTTCGCTGCGTGAGGCCATGCGCGCCCTGCAATATATGGGCATATTGGAAATAAGGCAAGATGGCGCTCACCTGTGCGAAAACCTATCGCTCCTCTCCGATCACTTCAAGCTGGCCTATTTGCTCAAGCAGTTTTCCGTGATGGAACTGATCGAGGCCAGAAAACTCGTAGAAGCAGAGATAGTACGCCTGGCTGCGGAAAGGGCTACGGCAGAAGATAGAGAGACGATAACCGAAGCCTTTGAGGAGACGTTGCGTCATCAAGAAGCCGGAGAAGAAAGGGATTTTCTCATGGCAGATTTCGCCTTCCACCGCGCCATAGCCGAAGCCGCCCAAAATTCTGTGCTCGTAGAAATGTTAAACGCCATACGCGACCTCCTCTTGGAGGTCAACTTGGATGTCATAAAACGCCCGAACCAAGTACAGGTGGCCACCGCATTTCATGAAAAGATAATGAAGGCGATCCTCTCCGGAAACGCGCGCGAAGCGAGCGATGCCATGTTAGACCACCTGACCAATGTGGAAGAGGCCATAGCAGAGGTTTACAAGGCCGAATTATCGGAAGACATAAGGGTGTGAACCCCTTAGAAGGAGGGATAGTATTTGTCTAATTACAAGGTGCTGATGACGGACACGATATTTCCGGATATGGAGATAGAACGTGCGGAGCTTGCGACTATAGGAGCCGAGTTGACCCTGGCAAGTGGATCGGATCCGAAGACGTTGGCGCGTGAAGGCAAGGATTGCGATGCCATGATCGTCGTTTATGCCCCAATAACTGCCGAGGTTGTAAATAGCCTCACCAAGTGCAAGGTGATGGTGCGTACCGGTATAGGGTTTAATAACATAGATCTCGAGGCGGCAAGCCGCAAAGGAATTATGGTAGCCAATGTTCCAGATTATTGCCAAGACGAAGTGGCGGACCATGCTATGGCCCTCTTTTTGAGCGGTGTGCGCAAGGTTGCCTTTCTCAACAATCGTGTAAAAAGCGGTTCTTGGGACGTGAACGAGGCTAAACCGATACCGCGACTTCGGGGTAAGCTTTTTGGCCTTTTCGGTTTGGGCAGCATCGGTCAGCGCGTGGCAGAGAGGGCCAAAGCTTTCGGCATGGACGTTTGTTCCTATGACCCATATATGCCCCAGGAAGTTTTTGACAAATTGGGCGTGAAGAGATTCCATGATTTTGACGAATTTCTTGCGTCTGTCGATTTTCTCTCCATTCACGCTCCGCTTACCGAGGAGACGAAACACATAATAAACTTACAGAACCTGAAAAAGATGAAGCGCACAGCATTTATCGTGAACACTTCCCGCGGTCCGCTGGTGAGCGAAGGCGACGTGTATATAGCATTAAAGGAAGGCATAATTGCCGGCGCAGGGCTCGATGTGCTCGAGAACGAACCGCCCGCTTACCCTTTCCCTTTGGCAGAGCTGGACAACATAATATTAACGCCTCATGCCGCGTTTTACTCCGAGGAAAGCGAGCCGGAACTCAGAAGAAAAGCGGCACAGGAGGTGGTGCGCACCTTAAAAGATGGTAGGCCCAAGTACTGGGTCAATAAAAAAATGATGGAAGATTTAGGCACAGCGTAGAACAAACCAATAAAGGAGGAGTTAAGATGACTAAGTTTATCGACACGAAGATAGCATGGAAAACGGACAAGTGGTTTACCAGCCCTTGGAATTTTGTGCCCGAAGTGCGAAAGGACATGGTCTTTTCTAAGAATATAAAGTTCCATGACGTTTCCTTGCGCGACGGCGAACAACAGGCGGGCCTCGTTTTTAATAAGGATCAAAAGATAGCCTTAGCGGAGAAGTTGGCGGAAGTAGGAATTCACCGCATAGAGGCTGGGATGCCTGCCGTATCGAAGCAGGACGCAGAAGCCATAACCGAGATTGTAAAGCGCAACTTGGGACCTGAGATTTTTGCCTTTGCCAGGTGCATGAAGGATGACGTAAAGCGCTCCATCGATTGTGGCGTGAAGAACGTAGTCCTCGAAATACCTTCAAGTGATCATTTGATTAAAAATGCTTACGGGTGGACGACGGAGAAGGCTATAGATCTATCGATAGAAGCCACCAAATATGCTCATGAGAATGGTCTATACGTTTCTTTCTTCACGATCGATGGCTCCAGGGCAGACATGAATGATTATCTCAACCTAATCGAGCGCGTTGCCAAAGAAGGACACATGGATGAACTTACCGTTGTGGATACGCTTGGCGCATTAAATCCTCACGCAGTACCGTATCTCCTCAAAAAAGTAAAAGAGCGTATCAGCGATAAGCCCATTGGCGTTCATTTTCATGATGACTTCGGTCTCGGTGCGGCGAACACCATCATGGCCATGGCGGCAGGAGCAGATATAGCTCATACCTCGATTTCCGGTATAGGAGAACGAGCCGGCAATGCTCCTTACGAGATGGTTGCCCTTTCACTCCTCTGTATGTATGGTGTTGATACAGGATTAAAATATGAAAAGATGTATCCCCTCTCTAAATTCCTCAGGGAGATCTCCGACTTCACCGTGAGGCCCAATGAGGGCATCGTGGGCGATCGCATTAATCAGATAGAGTCTGGCATAGTGGCAGCCTGGTATAAGAATGCGAAAGATATTGCCCCTCTCGAGCTTGCGCCATACCTTTATCCTCTCGTAGGTCACCCTGAAACAGAAGTGGTCATCGGCAAGATGAGCGGCGTTCCCAACATTGAGATTTATCTTGACAAGTTAGGCCTCACTGCCAACGAAGAGCAAAAACTTGAAATCGTCAACGCTGTGAAAGAAAAGTCCTTGTCGAAGGGGGGCTTGCTCACAATAGAAGAGTTTAGAGAAATAGCAGAGAAAGTGATAAGTGGCTAAAGCTTCTGGTTACAACATAACATTGGAGGTGTAGAGGATGAGTAAGATTTCTAAATATTTAGTGGTTGTTTTGTGTGCGTTGATTTTTATGGCGCCCCAGGCTTTTGCTGCCAGCAAGCCCATGGTTATTAAGTTCGCTCACAATGGAAACACTATAATGGAAGATCCCCAAAATGTGGCGTGTTATGCCTTTGAGAAAATGGTCGAAGAAAAGTCTGGTGGCGCATTTGACGTTCAGATCTACCCAGCTGCACAGCTCGGCGACGCGAGGACTATAGTTGAAGGCGTGCAAATGGGAGCCATCGAGATGGGCGACGTGGAAAATGGCCCCATGGGGCGCTTTGTGCCGGCTGCCTCCATATGGGATCTGCCGTTTCTCTTCCTTGACCTCGATCATGCGCACAAGGTGCTTGATGGGCCTGTGGGGCAGCAGGTTCAGCAGAAATATTTGAGTGTAGGCATACGCCACCTGGCATACAACGATGGTGGTTTTCGCTATTTCACCAACAGCAAACGCCCCATAAAGACGATTGACGACATGAAGGGCTTAAAGATTCGCGTTATGGAAAGCGAAATCATGATAGACACCATAAACGCTTTCGGCGCTTCTGCTATTCCTATGGCCTTTGGCGAGGTTTATACGGCTCTACAACAGGGTGTAGTAGATGGTCAAGAGAACCCGTTAAATCTGATCTACAGCCAAAAGTTTTACGAGGTGCAAAAATACCTGTCTTTGAGCGGCCATTTTTACTATCCGAGGCAATATATCGTTTCAGAGATGCTTTGGCAGAAGCTTACTCCAGAACAACAGCAGATTATAGCCGAATGCGCTAAGGCCGCCTGTGAAATTCAACGTGAAGAGTTTGCGAAATACGAGACACGCATGTTGGGCGTCTTAAAAGATCTGGGCATGGAAATAAACGAAGTAGAGAAGGACGGGTTTGCAAAGGTCTCTGTCGAGAAGGTGTACCCCAAGTTCTATAAGGTGATTGGCGAGGGTGACGAAGCGCGCGGTAAAGCGCTGGTAGAGCAAGCTATGAGCGCAAAATAACTTTTGTGTCGAACAGAGAGGAAGAGCGAGGTCTCTTCCTCTCTGTTTTATGTGGGGGGGTCGACATGGTTGAGAGGCGAAGCGTGTATGCGTGGTTTAATACAGGGGTAAAATGGTTTTTAGCCATTTTGATGATGGTAATTGCCGGTCTTACATTTTATCAGGTGATAATGCGGTATGCATTCAATAGAGCCCCATCGTGGAGTGAAGAGTTAGTACGGTTTCTATTCGTATGGTGTACTTTTGTAGCTGCTGCTATAGGAATCAAAGAAGGAATACATATAGGTATCGATGCACTGGTGAGGTTGCTCCCTAAGGGCATGCAAGAAATTTTAAGGATATTAGTTCAAGGGATAGTCATGTTTTTTGGTTCTTGTATGATTTATTATGGCTGGAAAGTAATCGTTATGACTTCAAGACAGCCGTCGCCTGCTCTGGGCTTGCCAATGAGTTATGTTTATGCCTCTATCCCAGCTATGGGCATCTTGATATTGGTTTATGGAAGCCAGGAGGTTTTAAAATCGCTAAAAAGTTTTAGCGTAGACAGCAGCGACAACCGGCTATAGGGGTGATTTTTCAATGCTTGCTATTTTGTTGACTACGTTAGTTATATGTTTTGCGATCAATGTGCCGATAGGGTTTGCACTGGCTATCGCTGCCCTTTTTGCTATGATTTTTTCCGGTAACCTTCCGCTTACATTGATCCCCATGCGCATGGTGGCTGGTGCCAATTCCTTTCCCCTTTTGGCCATACCCTTTTTCATGCTCGCAGGAGCTATTATGGAACGGGGCGGCGTGTCGAGGCGTATTGTGGAATTGGCTAGCACTCTGGTGGGACATGTGCGAGGCGGGTTGGCCGCAGTCTCTATATTGGGATGCACTTTCTTTGCTGCTATATCCGGATCCACTCCTGCTACCGCCGCTGCCATAGGAAACCTTACCATCCCAGAAATGGAAAAACGCGGATACGAGCGCAGTTATGCAGCGGCTGTTGTTGCTGCAGCTGCATGCCTCGGCGTAATTATACCGCCAAGCATCACCATGGTCATTTTTGGCGTTACGGCCAATGTCTCGGTAGGAAAACTCCTTATAGGCGGGATCGTTCCAGGGTGTTTTCTCTCCGCATTGCTCCTTTTTATGAACCGTTATATGTCGGGTAAACTTGGGTACCCTACGGAGGAACGTCACAGCTGGAAGGAGCGCCTTAGGACATTTGCCGACGCATCATGGGGATTGATGATGCCTATTATAATACTGGGGGGCATAATGAGCGGAGTCTTTACGCCAACAGAATCATCGGCCATAGCGGTTGTCTATGGACTAATTGTCGGTTTCTTCGTATATCGCGAACTTACGCTCAAAGATTTGATCCCAATATTCTACAAAGCGTCGCTCAACTCAGCCATGATAATGTTGCTTATAGCTGCTGCTAATCCCTTTGGCTGGCTTATGACGGTAGAACAAGTGCCTACAATCGTATCGAATAGCATTCTGTCATTCTCGACAAATAAATACGTCATCTATTTTTTGATGCTTGTTATATATTTGATATTAGGGACATTTATGGAAACAGCTGCGATAATACTTCTTATTGTCCCAGTGTTTGCGCCGATTGCGGAGCAAGTTGGTATAGATTTGGTGCAATTTGGCGTTGTAACCGTTATTTCGCTTGCCATTGGTATGGCCACGCCTCCCGTTGGGATTTCTCTCTTTGCTTCCTGCAGCATAGCTAACATTACTATGGGAGACATCACTAAAAAAGTGTTTCCCTTCCTTATTGTTTTGATAGTAGGACTTCTTATCTTGGCTTACGTGCCGATAATAACTACGTTTTTGCCAAACCTACTCATGTAAGCTAAAATTATAACACGGGGCGGTGAGGTGGATGCCGCAAATATAACCTTTCGGAGGGTGGTAGTAGCAATGGCAGAACGCAGTGATGTTTACCAGAAGGCCCTTGAATTGCACAAGGCTCATCGGGGAAAAATAGAAGTAGGGTATAAGGTTCCCTTGAAGGATGCCGCAGACCTTGCTTTAGCATATACGCCTGGCGTGGCTGAACCGTGTAGGCAGATACACGACGATCCTTCTAAAGTATGGGAAGTCACCAGCCGCTGGAACTTGGTAGCCGTCGTGAGCGACGGCAGCGCTGTGTTGGGCTTGGGCGATATCGGAGCGCTCGCATCACTTCCTGTGATGGAGGGAAAGTGCAACCTTTTCAAAAAATTCGCAAATGTAGACGCCTTTCCCATATTGGTTGCGACAAAGGACGTGGAAAAGATTGTAGAGACAGTGCGCCTCATATCTCCGACGTTCGGCGGCATAAATCTGGAAGACATTGCCGCTCCTCGCTGCTTTGAAATCGAGAGGAAACTTCAAGAGTCCCTCGACATTCCCGTTTTTCACGATGATCAACATGGCACTGCCGTTATAGTATTGGGAGGTCTCCAAAACGCCTTAAAAGTGGTCGGCAAAACCATAGACAGCGTCCGTATTGTAATAAATGGAGCAGGCGCTGCCGGTACTGCCATCGCAAAGGTCTGCTTGAGCGCTGGAGCTAAAAATGTCGTGGTTTGCGACAGCAAGGGAATTATAAGCCAAAATAGGACAGACCTAAATTGGGCGAAGAAGGAATTGGCCGAAATTACCAACCCTGAGGGGCTTTCTGGAGACTTAGCGACTGCTCTTAAAGGAGCAGATGTCTTCCTCGGAGTATCTGTGGCTGGAGCGGTAACTAAGGATATGGCTAAGTCCATGAAGAAGGGAGCCATAATTTTTGCCATGGCTAACCCTACGCCTGAGATTTTCCCTGATGAAGCTAAAGAGGCTGGAGTTGCCGTTATGGCTACTGGGAGGAGCGACTTTCCGAACCAGATAAATAACTGCCTCGGCTTTCCAGGTATCTTCAGGGGTGCCCTCGATGCGGGAGCTATGAAAATAACTGAGGGCATGAAACTGGCCGCTGCCAATGCCTTGAGCGGCCTTGTTTCAGAACGGGAACTACAGGCAGATTACATTATTCCCTCGGCATTTGACGAGCGCGTCGTTCCGGCTGTAGCGAAGGCTGTGGCAGAAGCAGCTCGTGCTGAGGGCGTGTGCAGGTGGTAATGTGTGGCGACGCTCATTTTAATGCCAGAGCTGGCCGACGGCAAAGAAAAGAAGATAGAACTTCCGATTGATCGGCCGTTGGTGTTGCGCGAATTTCTAAAAATGGGCGGGGTAGACCCTGCCATCGTCGGTGTGGCCGTGTGCAACGGCAAGATGCTCGGTATGGACGAAGTGATCCAGCCCGGCGATAGCATAAAACTCCTCCCTTTTATCGGTGGAGGATAGAAAGGTTATTCGAACTTTTTAGATAGCAGCTTGGCAGCTGGAAATAGAAAGAGCAGAAAGAACGCCATTAGAACCGTAGCATGAAGGGCTATTGGGGCGCCTTGGCTGAGACCTGAGGCTCCCCTAAACCCTTTTATGGCGTAGGTGAGAGGCAAAAGATGAGCCACAAGCTGCAAGGCCATCGGCATTGCTTCAAGGGGATATACCACGCCGCTTATAAATACCATGACAAAGCGAGGAAGATTAAGCAAGCTTTGAGCCTCAAAAACCTCCCTAACCATCAGACAAAGGAGCGATCCCATGGCGGAAAATGCCAACAGCGCTGGCAAGAGGATTGAGAAAAATATAGTCCAATCCACGTGAAGGTTTAAAGATAAGGCACATATTACTGCCACTGCCGAGCTCATAAAGAGGCCGAATATGGCTCCGCCCAGAATTTTGCCCAACAAAATTGCCATCATGCTGATAGGAGCGAGGAGAAGCCTCTCCAATGACCCCAGGCGAAGCTCGAAATTTATCACCACCGCTTCAGCTGCGGTAGTGCTGAATAGTGCGGTCATGGCTACGAGTCCAGGGACCAACCCATCGAAATCCACAGGGTTCCTGAGATAGAAGGCCAGAACCCACGTGATAGGGAATACTATTCCCCAGCTGATGGCCGGTGGTTTGGAATAATAAGTCTTCATGTCTTTTTCGATAATGCACCATATTCCCCTTAAGTCATCGCGCATCGTCACTTCCCTCCCTTTTCCGTAGCCATAACAGTTGGAGAAAGCCCGGTTATCCTTACGAAAGCCTCCTCGAGAGTGGGTTTTACGGTATTGATAGACACAATTTCTGCCCCAGCATCTTGCGCCGCTCGGCAGATGTGAGGCAGAAGGCAATTCGTAGTGCCGCTGCAGCGCAAAGTGCTTGAGTTGATAAGCATAGGCTTAGTTCCTGTTAGCGCAGCCAGAGGCTCCACGAGCGTCAAAGCATCTCCGGATACGGTAAATTCGACGGCTTGTTCCTTAGTGGCCATCTCCTTTAGTTCCTCAGGCCTTCCTGTCATGACGATTCGCCCCTTCACGATGATCGCGACGCGGTCGCACAAGATGTCCGCCTCTTCCAGGTAATGGGTGGTCAAAAATATCGTCATACCTTGATCGTGCAACTCTCTGATAGTCTTTCTCAAAGAGCGCGCCGCCATCGCATCCAATCCTACAGTGGGTTCATCCAGAAACAATATCTTTGGGTTGTGAATGAGGGCTGCAGCGATGGTAAGAGCTCGCTTCATTCCTCGAGAGAGCGTCCCAAACGGATGATCTCTCTTTTCCTGCAAGCGGAACAACTCAAGCAGCGCCTCGGCTCGCTCACGCCTATCCTTACTCGTTACACCATAGAGTTTGCCCATAAAGATGAGGTTTTCCAGGGCCGTGAGCTCATCGTAGAGGTTTGAGACTTCTGGCGCTACTCCCGTAAACCCTTTGGCCCCGGCGGCGTTCAATGTAACTTCGAGACCTAACAGCTCGGCTTTTCCCGCTGTAGGTTTGGAAAGCCCGGTGAGCATGCGGATGGTAGTGGTTTTGCCGGCCCCGTTGGGGCCCAAAAAGCCAAAAGACTCTCCTTTTTCTACATCGAAGCTTATACCGTCAACGGCGACTAAGTCGCCGTATCGCTTAACCAACCCCGAGGCTTTAATAGCTGTGGGCGTGGTTATTCCCTCCTCTCCTGGGCGTTGAGCCCGGATCTTGCTTTGGCTTTAGCTGAGGTCTTTTTCTGCCATCATGATGAAGCTATCCAAAGCATCGCGCATGTCGCGCAGGCTTGCCACCCAGGCTTTTAGGTAATCTTCGCCTTCCGGTGTTATCGAGTAAACCCTGCGAGCCGGCCCACCGCTCCCCGGTTCCAGGTGGGATTCGAGCATCCCCATATCCTCAAGGCGACGCAGATATCTGTAGACGACCCCAGGGTCAGGAAGGGCTTTGAGCAATTTGACCGTTTTAATCCTCTCCACGAGCTCGTAACCGTGGACCGGCTCCTTTTTGAGCAGAAGCAAAAGGCATGGAGCCAGAAACCCCTCCAGACGAGGATCTGGGGCGTCACGACAAGAACAACCATGTCTTCCTCCGCACATGACATACCTCTCTTTTTTAAGGGTATAGTAAAATTGTCAGTAGTGATTATAGGTAATTACAACATAATGTCAATAAAACTTAGCGTTTTGTTCTTGATGTGAACCATTGGGTTTGTATTGTCCAGTGCACGCAAAGGTCAATTACTGGTGTATATAATGCACCACGAGATAGTGGGCTGGTTTGCGGTTAAGCGTTTCGCATGACCGTATTCTCGCGACGTGGATGGCCGGTGCAAATAAGGTTATAATCTTACTATGCAAGAATTCTCGAGGGGGCTCAAGCAATATGGATAAAACTCCGAACGATTGCGTTGGACTTGACAGACGACGCAGCGGTTTGCTCCTGCACATATCATCGATTCCCTCAGTCTTCGGGGTTGGGGATTTTGGGCCTGAGGCTCATCGCTTCGTAGACCTATTAGCTGAAACAGGACAGAGCCTGTGGCAGGTATTACCTTTAAACCCCACCGATGGCGGTAGTGATCATTCTCCGTACAGCAGCATATCGGCCTTTGCAGGGAATGCATTCTTTATAAGTCCAGAACTTTTAGCAGAAGACGGACTATTGAAGGGCGAAGAACTGAAGCCCATAGGATACGGCTCCGATGTGGTGGATTACGACAAAGCAGCATATTTAAAGGGACCGCTCTTGGAAAAAGTGTGCCAACGCTTTAGCTGCGATCACGACTTCGAGAGTTTTTGTCAGTCCGAGTCTCAGTGGCTCGATGAGTATGCCCTTTTTGTGGTTTTGAAGAGAAAGTTCAACAGCAGGAGCTGGGTTGAGTGGCCCGATGCGTTTAAATATAGAGACAAAAGGGCCTTGGAAGACCTGCTTGAGAAAGAAGCGGAAGCCATACGGCAGGTCAAGGTGGCACAGTATTTATTCGACCGTCAATGGCAGGCGCTGCGCAAGCGGTGTCAGGACCACGACATAACGGTGATAGGCGATATGCCCATTTACGTCAGCCATGATAGCGCTGACGTGTGGTCTCATCAAGAGCTTTTCGACCTCGACGACAGAGGTTGCCCGCGCTCGGTTGCTGGTGTACCGCCGGATTACTTCAGCAAGACTGGCCAGCGATGGGGAAACCCACTCTATAAATGGAATCTTATGAAGGAGCGTGGATTTAAGTGGTGGCTTTCGCGCTTCGAGCGCAACCTCAAGCTTTTCGATGCCTTGAGAATTGATCACTTTCGCGGTTTTGTAGCTTATTGGGCAGTGCCAGCCGAAGAGGAGACGGCGGTAAATGGGAAGTGGATGAAGGCTTGTCCCTATGACTTTTTTGACACTGTGAGAAGGCATTTCCCCAACGCCGTAGTGATCGCTGAAGATCTCGGCCTGATCACGGATGACGTTAAGGCGGCCATGAGGCATTATGGGTTTCCTGGCATGGCGGTATTGTTGTTTGCCTTCGGCGGAGATGTGGCTCATAATCCTTTTGCGCCGCACAACCATAAAGAAGGGCTATTGCTTTACGCCGGAACGCACGATAACAATACGGTGCGCGGATGGTTTGAGGAGGAAGCCACCGGCGAGGCAATACGCCAATTGGAATCTTATATAGGTCATCAGATCGTTGCGGAGCGCGTGCATTGGGATTTTGTTAGAATGGCTTTATCCTCTGTAGCCAAGTGGGCGATTCTTTCCCCTCAAGACTTGCTTGGGCTTGGATCTGAGGCAAGGATGAATTTCCCAGGCAGGTCAAAAGGGAACTGGAGATGGCGATTGAGGGAGGAATATTTGCAATCTAAGGTTTTTTACATTTTAAGAGAATTGTCCCAGCTCTTTGGGCGAACAGGGTAACCTGCTTGTGGCGATGGGCAGATTGGACTATATTTGTCTTGAGGCGAAGAAAGGGGTGTTCCCATGGACGAGGAGCGTATTCTCACAGAAGTCGGGACTAATGAGTGGCAAGTCGTGGTATTCTTGTTAGGAGATCAGCCATATGCCATCAACGTGGACAAGACCAGAGAAATCCTGCGATGGACCGGCGTGCGTCCTGTGCCCCAGTCCCACCCTGCAATGCTTGGCATAACTACGGTGCGAGGCGAGGTCATACCTCTTGTGGATCTGCGGACGTATCTCGGGATAAAGCCCAATGTTCCCCTCGAACAGAGCAAGGTCATAGTGGCGGAATTCAATCAAATGAAACTGGGCTTTGTGGTGGATGGGGTAGAGCGCATTTACCGCATAAACTCCGAAGAGCTCGACGCCTCGCTCACGGGCGGCTTTTTGGGAGAGGATGCCCTTTACGTTATAAAGAGGGAGGGGCGCAACATTCTGCTTTTGGACTATGAACGGATCGTCCAGATGGTGAATCCTTCGTTAGCCAAGGAGCTTACACCCGATACGGTGCGCCTCAAAGAATCAGGTCAAAGCGTAGTGGATCCTGACCGTTATAAGATCTTGGTGGCCGAAGACTCTCCTTTGATCCGCCGCCTCATTCAAGAGGCGTTGGCTGAGGGAGGTTTCCACAATGTGGAAATGGTGAGCCATGGAAAGGCCGCGTGGGACCGCCTGGCCGATGAGGAAGATCGCTTCGATTTGGTCATTACCGATATAGAGATGCCCAAAATGGACGGTCTCACGCTCACCAAGCGCATAAAGGAGCATCAGCGTCTCAAAGACATACCTGTAGTAGTGTTCTCCTCGATCATGGCAGACGACATAAAGCGCAAAGCTGTAAGCGCCGGCGCCGATGGACAGATTACAAAGCCGGAGATCAATAGCCTCGTTGAGCTGGTATGTAAATTATTGAACGAAAAGAGGAGTGGACGATAGATGGGAGTGCTTCCTTACTGGGATAGGGCGCTCGAGCTCGAAGTAGCTTCGTGGCTGCCCTATGGTTTGGACTATAGCCCGGTTTCGGCTCTGAGCTTGTATGGCAAAGATCTTCAGTCAATTGCCAGCTCCGCATTGGAACTCAACAGTGAGCTGTTATGTATCCACAGCCCATCGTCAGGCGATGGCGGGCTTTTCTTCAGGGATAGACTCGTAGACCCCGCCAAGAGCAGAAGCATAATCTTCGGTTTTCTCATGATATTTTCTTTCTCTCAAGAGATGGAAAAGGCCCTTCAGCGCATAATGCAGGGTGTAGATGACGTAGAAGTCGGCCTTTTGCTCTGCAGCATCTGGGATAGAGAGATGCTCGTAGACGAGTGCAAGACGATTGCCGTGGTTAGCAGCGATCCGTTCTTTGACGAAGAGAGTTTTTTTGAGGTCTTGAAAGATGCGCTCCTCGAGGCGAGGAACGGAGATCGAGGAGTTTTGACTTATTATGCTGAAAAATTTGGCTACAGACGTTTTTCCATACCATATGAGACGGAAAATGTGACGCAAATGTTCATCTCTCAAATCCTCTTCGATTTTGAATTTGAAGAAACGCGGCGCGTCGTGGGACCTTCGCCGGAACTTTCATTCCCGCCTTTATTGCTCCTTTGAGTTTCGGACTAAGATTTCAGGTTAAATCTTTGTAGGAGGTGCTGTTGTGGATCTCAGCAGAGAAAAGGCATGGCAATTGCTTGTGTCTCACAATAAAGAAGATGCCCATTTGAAACACGCTCTCGCTGTTGAGGCGGCCATGAGACATTTCGCTCGCCGCGCCGGCGAAGACGAGGAGCTTTGGGGGATAGTAGGACTGCTTCACGATTTAGATTACGAGGAGTTCCCGACTATAGAAGAACATACTCGAAAGGCAGTCGTCTGGCTCGAAGAAGAAGGCTACCCACCTGAGGTGATAAGGGCTGTTCAGGCTCACGGTTGGGATATAAACGGCGTGGAGCCTCGATCGCTCATGGAAAAGACCATTTACGCGCTGGACGAGCTCACCGGTTTTGTCATCGCCGTCGCCTTGGTGCGTCCCAGCAAGTCACTGAACGACCTCGAGGTCAAATCCGTCAAAAAGAAGTGGAAAGACAAGGCCTTCGCCCGAGGTGTGGATCGCGCTGTGATCGAAAAGGGTGCGGAATTATTGGGCGAGCCCCTCGATACGTTGATCCAGGAAGTGATAAATGCCCTAAGACCTATAGAGAAGGAACTCGGTTTGGGTTAAGGGGGAGAGGAAGTAGCTCGTCATGCGGATGCTGGTCACCGGGGACTGGCATGTGGGGGCTCGCACGTGGGGCATAGACAGGCTCGATGAAGCGCGCGAAGGCCTAAGGCAAGTTTGTTGCTTAGCTGAAGCTTTTTGTGTAGAGTGCATTGTAGTGCTTGGCGATGTCTTCGATCATTTTCGTTATCCTGGTGAAGATGCGGTGACGTTGGTCGCTTCGTCCTTGAGGCGCCTTTTGGACCAGCCGCAGCACCCAATGGTTTTGCTACTAAAGGGCAACCACGACTGGAGCGGCATAAAAGTATGGGAGATCCTCGAAGGGGAAAGCCGCCTCAAAATCGTAAACCAACCCACGAGCATCAATCTCGGTCCTTACAGGCTATTGCTCATGCCATATCTCAGATTGCATCAACTGCCACCCGAAGGCATTATAAAGTTGTTGGAAGACGCGTGGGCACAATCTTCACCACAGGGAATCCCCATAGCCATGGCGCATCTTGCCATAGAGGGGAGCGCGCCGGCTGACTTTGAGGTTACGCTTCCCATCGACGGCCTTATGGGGCTTGGCGTAGAGACAGCTGTTTGCGGTCATATCCACAGGCATGGTGATATACCTTTAAAAGCCAAGACGTTTAAGGCATTCTATTGCGGTCCGCTCTTTCGTTTGGACTTTGCAGAGGAAGGCAAACCGTTGGGCTGTTTTTTGATCGAGGAAGGGTCTCTGCGGGCTCTAAGGCTGGAAGGGAGACCGCTGAAGACGCTCAAGTATGCCGATGAAAATGAAGCTATGATCAAGCTTGAATCGGACTTGAACCGTCTTTCCTCCGATGCCTTCGTGCGCGTCGCTCTTCAAGGGGCGAGCCTCAACGATGCACAACTCTTCGAGCGCTTCAGGGCTTTGGAGCGGGGAGGGCAAATCGTCACCGTCTTTGCCATCCGACCTCAGAGGGAAGGAGAAGACGACTCTCTGTATGAATTGAACGTAAACGAGCTGTGGAAGCGCTACGTAGGTGAAATGGAGCAAGACGACGTATTGAGGGATATGCTTTGCGAGGCCGGCATTTCTCTTTTACATGGCGATGACCCCTCGACGATCTGGGAGAGATTGAGCAGCATCGGGAGGATGCGGCAATGAGGCTGATCGATCTCCATGTGCGCGACATATTGGGTCTTAAATCTGCTTCTTTATCCTTTGAACCAGGGGCCGTAGCTATAGTTGGCCCCAATGGCGCTGGCAAGAGTTCCATCCTCGATGCCTTGTTATTGGCGCTATTCGGCGAGTCAACCCCTGTGAGGCCGGTAAAACACGGCGAACTCGTGAGAGTCGGTTCAAGCCGTGGCGAGGTAGCGTGTCTCTTCGAAGCTAAGGGCCTCTGTTACAGGGTTCGCCGAGCTTTCGGCAAAGAGCGCCGCCAGGAGGCATTTCTCGAGCGCCAAGAGGGCGAAGAGTGGCTACCGATTGCGTCAACTGTCCGAGAGGTGAATCTTCAGATAGCCAAAGTGCTGAATCCATGGGATAGGACGCTCTCGGAAAACGACGTCAAGAGACTTAAGGAGGCTTTTTTATCCACGGCCTTCATACCTCAAGGGCTCGTAACGCGTATTGTGGACTCAACCCCTACAGAGCGATGGCAGGTGCTTTCTGCTGTCCTCGGCCTGGAAGCTGAAGAAGCGCTTCAAGAGGGGGCAAAAGAATTAGGGCGCATCGCCTCCGCGAGCGAAGCCTCGATCAAAGGGAAAATAGAGGCGCTTCGGCACGAACTTGAAGCTTTGCCCGAAGAAGAAAAATTACTTTCGAGGCTCCTGAATTTGGAGAAGAAAATAGGCGAGCGAAAAGAGCGCCTCCAGGGCTTGAGGGTCGCCTTAGAGGCCAGAAGGAAGCTCGATGACCTCGTACTTCGCGAAAGGAGCGCGCAGTTAAGCCTCAAAGAGGCCGAAATGCGGCAGGCTAAGCTGCAGAGGCGGCTTCGTATGGCTCAGGCTTCTTCTGCTCTCTCTCAGCTCAGAGAGGCAGCTTCAAAATTCGGATCCTCCAAGTCTGAACTTCGCTGTCGCGAGATTAAACTTAAAGAAATCGAAAACAGGCTTTTTCGCCTTGAAGAACAACGCGACGAATTGCGCAAGGCTTACACAGAGGCTCAGGCTGCAAGGAAAGTGATAGAACCCTTGGCGTCGCGTGTCGATCTCGCAATGGAAGCTCGCAGGCTCTTGGATAGGGCAAAGGAGATGAGCGCTCGCACTGCAGGGCTATCTCAGAAAATCGACGGGCTAATTTGCGAGCGAGAAAAAGCCGAGCTTAAACTCTTGTCGGCCAGACGCCAGGAGCTTGAGAGGACGTTCAACCAGATACTGGAAGAGCATCGTAAATACGGCAGAGAGCTAGCCGAGGCCGTTTCGAGTGTGCGCTGTTCCCTCCTGGCATGGCTTTCGTTTCTCGCACCTGACGGCGTTCTGTACGTCGAAGAGATAAAAAAGAGGCTGAACGTCGCCGAATTGGCGCGCACGCTCGAAGCCTCTGGATTGCAGCGTGCATTGTCCAAGTGGGCTTCGCTCAAGCAGCGCTGCTACGACTCGCTATTTCGAGGACAGAGAGTGCGTCAGGAGCTCATGTCGCTTCCTGCGCCCGACAGCGAAGAGCAAGTAGAAGAGCAAGCTGAAGTCTTAGAGAAACGAATAGGTGAGTTGCGCTCAATAGAACAAAAAATGACAGGGCAGCTTGCCCTGTGTGTTGAGGAAAGCGATAGGATCGAAAGGAACCTGAAGGCGTTTCCTGAAGATCTGGCGGATGAGGAAAAAATTGATTTGATCATCGAGGCGGCACGCGCGAGAGAGAAGCTCTTGGTGCAGATCGATGAGATAAGAGATCGCGGAGAGAGGGTCAACGAAGGGATACGCCCGCTTGAGAGAGAGGCGGAGCGAGAGCGCCTGGAGATCAGCGCCCTAAAGGGGAGAATGGCACAGGAGCTCGACGACCTACGGCGCTCCTCTTCGGAGTGGAGGAAATTGCAGAGCCTCAACAAGTGGACGGTGGAAGAGCTAAGGAGCGCCGTCGTCGAATCTTTTCCGCCGGTCGAAGCGAGCGAAGTCTTAAAAGTTAGAGCAGAATATGAAGGGGCTCTTCGCGCTCTCGAGGCTGCGAAGGAAGAATTAAAGCAATTTTTAA
This sequence comes from Acetomicrobium sp. S15 = DSM 107314, assembly GCF_016125955.1. Classification (NCBI taxonomy): domain Bacteria; kingdom Thermotogati; phylum Synergistota; class Synergistia; order Synergistales; family Acetomicrobiaceae; genus Acetomicrobium; species Acetomicrobium sp. S15 = DSM 107314. Next base: position 59,068 of record NZ_JADEVE010000215.1, read on the forward strand.
GTGGTTTGCCGAGCGAGCCCCCATCTCGTGAGGTTTTAGAAGCGGCAATAGCTGACGAAGACAAGGCCTTCGAATCTGTTGTAGGTCAGCTTTCAACCGAGCGCTCGGCGTTAGAACATCGAAGATACCTTGAAAAGAGCCTTAAAGCGGCGAGAGATGAACACCGTGCCCTTGAGTTGCCGCTAAGGGCGGCGACCAAGCTGGTCAAGCTCACCCAGGGCAGGGGTTTCATTCAGTATGTGAGCAATCGAATTACGGCGGAGATATTGGTTTGGGTTAACGAGCAGCTATCGGACAAGCCGTGGCGTTTGTTTTCGAGAGATGGTGTCATTGGGGTGATTCAGGGTGGTGAAGAACGCCCCGCATCGGGCCTTTCTGGCGGCGAGCGCTCATTAGTGGCATTGCTCATGTTGCGTTGTCTTGCGATGAGGCTTGGTTTTCAGGGCGTCCTCTTTATAGACGAAGGATTAGCCATGCTTGACGACGCACACCTTGAGCAGATGGTGGACGTTTTAAATGCGATGGGGCAGAGGGCCTTTGTGGGAGTGATAACCCATGAGCCCGATGTAGCTGCGGCTTTTCCGCGCCGCTGGGAGGTCGACGACGGGAGGGTGTCACTAAGATGAATGAAAATGCCTTTGATCCAGCTGCGTGGGCCCGCCTTGAAGGACCTTCGCCCATGCCGGGAGTGGAAGAGAGAACAGAAGATAGGTTCCCTGCTTGGTGGGACGATATGGCATCGGCTCAGATAGGGGTGGTGGGCTCTCCTAACTCGACGGAACGGATGAGTGCAGACATCTTGATGGATAAGACAAAAGAATCTCTCGTCGGAGAATGGATTGCGATCCCCTTTGTGCAAGATGGCGTCGATACGCTGACCGTGGGTCAGATTATGTCGGTGGAGATGCGAAACGACCTGCTCGAGGGAACCACGGCGCGCTCGGTCGTGTCGCGCCTCGGCAAAGTACCTGCCTCAGCCTCTGAGGATCTCTACAGGGCAGAAATCCAAGTCACGGCCACGTTTGCCAGGTCTCCTAAGGAACACGGCAGAGTGGTGCTTCCGTCGATGATGGGCACAGTTCCTCCTTCGGGAACTCCAGTCTGTTTGGTCGATAATACCTTCATAGAACGGCTCTTCGCTGAGCAGACCGATGACCTCTTCTTCCTCGGCACAGCCTACAGCGGCGCTAAGGGAAGGCGAATACTCCTTCCCACGTGGGTGCGCCACTTTCGCTCAGGTGAGGGCGGGGCTGGAGATACGTATCACATGGGTATATTCGGGAAGACCGGCTCGGGCAAGTCGGTCCTGGCCAAGTTGCTCCTGCTCGGCTTTGCCCGCCATCCTGAGACATCCGTCTTCATCTTGGATCCTCAGGGGGAGTTCTCTCGCGATGCCTGGAATTTGCCTTCCAGCGATGAGGGCTTTCGTCTGAAATGGGGTGAAGTGGTAGAGAAAGGCTTCGGAAAGAGATTGGTCTTGGTTCCCCTGCGGAACCTGGTCTTGGACAGTTGGGATCTCTTCAAAGACGTGATCGGCCAGGCTGTCCTCTTTCAATGGCTCGGATATCCGCGCGGGGAGAAACGCGCGTTAGCTGCCGAGTTGCTGAGCATTTCATTACAAAAGGCAGGTTTTACTTTAAACAGGTTAGCGAGCCGAGAGGCCTTCGACGAGGTCGGCAAGGCCGTGTGCGATGAGAATTTTGTGAAGCGCATCTACGTGTCCGACTCGGCTACCGCTAAGTTGCAGCAGGCTGTGGGGTACTGGGAAGTGCCATCTATAAAGGAAGACCTGTGGAGGGCGTGGAGCTCTATGGCCTCTCTCTTCGATGACAAGAGACCTGGCACCGTGAGCGTCTCGACCTTGGTCGAAGAGGCGGTAACCAGTGGCAAAGTGGTGGTTGTAAACCTGTCGAGGGAAGGGCTTGAGGCCGGTACATCCATCGCCGCCGGAAGCCGCAATATATTGTGGAACGAAGAGATCCAAGGCATGCTCATATTGCGCCTGTTGTCGTCGCTCAGAGAGCGCGGAGAGATTGCCTACTTGAAAAGAGAGCGGCTGAATACGATGGTAGTTCTCGACGAGGCCCATCGTTTCATACCGAGAGGGACGCTCGACGGGCAGAAGGAAGCGATACGCGATCTTTTGGTGGAGGCAAGCCGCGAGACGCGCAAATACGGTATAGGGTGGCTTTTGGTGAGCCAAACGCTCGCGAGCCTTCATCCAGAGGTCGTTTCTCAACTCAGAGTGCTCTTGGTCGGCTACGGCCTGAACAGCGGCAGCGAGCTTCAAGCTCTGAGGGAGTTATCTGGGGGTGATCAGCGCGCCATATCCATCTACCAGCGTTTTCCAGATCCGCACGCTGCGCTTGAACCTTCATCCAGAGAATACAACTTTATGCTTTTGGGCCCCATTTCGCCTTTGGCCTTCTCGGGTCAGCCCCTTTTCTTGTCCGCCTTTGCAGATCCGCACTCCTTCCTCTTCGCAAATGGCCTTGGGGGTAGGTCGGGTGAATCTGCTTAAGGGATACCAAGAGGCTGTCCAAGCCGTTTTGGCTTCTCAAAGAGAGTTGAACGATCGTTCAAGGGCGTTGGCCGGCTCACTCGGTGCTCGTTTGAGAGAGACATCGCAGAGGCTGAAGGATATGGGTTGCTTTCTTCCCCTTCCGCCGCCGTCGAACGACGAACTTTGGGCCGTAGACGGGGCATATGCCGCGACCAGGAGGCTCGGCGATGCAGTGGCTATAGTTGCAGTGGCAGCCGCGTCTGAGAAAGGTGCTCCATTGGCCGCTGGCGAAGTTCATCTCATCCCCCATACGCCGGAGTCGGAATTTCTCTTGCGCGCGCGGATGATTATGCTCGAGCTTTTGGCGGCCGTCGAGCTCGTGAAGACGAAAGGTTGCTCCGTTTTTTTAGATGGCTCCTTCGGGAGTGGCCTCGTGATGGTCAATCAAGCCCTTCGCATGAGTTCCAGAGTAGACCAGTCGCTTTGGCAAATCATAGAGAGCTTAGTCGAGTCGTGGGCTGAAGCCTTAGAGCTCGTAGCGTTTGAGGAATTACCGGCGGTGGCGCTGCCTAAGCTAACAAGCGGTTACCGCATAGCTCCGCGCATAGGGCTCGATCTGCCGATGAGCGACAGAGCCTTGCTTTCGATGTTGCTGCCGCCAGGCACGTGGACATCAGAGGCGCGCTTATACGCCGCTTTGGGCGTAGAAACAGAGGAAAAGGGGCGGTTTCGCTTTGAGGGGCCCTTAGATGAGACGCTCAAAAGGAGGTTAGAGCGAGTTGCATCGGCTCTGCAAAACAAGGTTGAAAATGCTTACGTGCGCTTGCATGAACCGGCGTCTGTGGCGCTGGCCGTAGAGTATTGCTACAGTGCCAAGGAGGCGGTGGCCTTGCTTCACGGAGCCATGCCATCCCCAAGATTGCAAGAGCCACTCTTGCTCGTAGCTGCGGACGAGGCGGCCAAAAGTCTGTGCAGTTTGCTTCAGCACTTACCTCAAGGCCAGGAATTGTGGCAGATTCCTTACCGATCCTATCGATGAGGACTATTTCAAAGTTAGGAGGATGCAATATGCGAGATTATAGGGATATAACCCTGTGGAAAGATGCAAAGGAGGAAGATTGGAACGATTGGAGGTGGCAGCTCGCCAACAGAATAACTACAGTAAAAGAACTGCGTCAGATAGTCCCTTTGAGCGATGAAGAGGCTTCCACTATAGAACAGAGCCTCGCCCGCCTTAGAATGGCCATAACTCCATATTATGCCTCTCTCATGGACACTTCCGACTCGACATGTCCAATACGCTTGCAGGCCATTCCTACGCTGCTGGAGACCCACATTTCAGCTGCCGATCTGCACGATCCTCTGCATGAGGATGTCGACTCGCCCACACCTGGCCTTACACATCGCTATCCGGACAGGGTCCTGTTGTTGGTCACGGATCAATGTTCGATGTATTGCCGCCACTGCACGCGCCGCCGCCACGCCGGCGAAACCGATAAGGCATTCCCTAAGGACAAGATAGAACGCTGCATAGAATATGTCAGCCAGACGCCGTCAGTGAGAGATGTGTTGGTCTCAGGCGGTGACCCGTTGACACTGGATGACGAACTTCTTGAATGGATCCTCTCCGAGCTGAGAGATATCCCTCATGTGGAGATTATAAGAATAGGCTCTCGCATGCCGGTCGTCTGCCCTCAAAGGATCACAGAAAAGCTGTGCGCAATGCTAAAAAAATATCACCCTTTATGGTTCAATACGCACTTTAACCATCCCAAAGAGATCACCGAAGAGTCGAAGAGAGCCTGTGCAATGCTCGCCGATGCCGGGATTCCCCTGGGAAATCAGTCAGTGCTTTTGAGAGGAGTAAACGATTCCCCCTATATTTTTAGGGAGCTCAATCAGCAGCTTTTGAGGCTCAGGGTGCGGCCCTATTACATATACCAGTGCGACCTCTCCGAGGGGATTGAGCACTTCAGGACATCGGTCGGCAAAGGGATAGAGATCATGGAATATCTCCGCGGTCACACATCTGGCATGGCCGTGCCCACGTTCATCGTCGACGCTCCAGGCGGAGGGGGCAAAATTCCCGTCATGCCGAATTATGTGATATCTCGTTCGGACAGGAAGGTCATATTGAGGAATTACGAGGGCGTCATCGTCGCATATTCCGAACCGGAAAATGCGATGAGCCATACCGAGAGACTGTATCACCATGAAGAATACGAAAAGCGTCAGAAGGCCTTTTCGAGAGAGGGATTAGCTCAACTCTTCGACGGACAGAGGCTATCTATAGAGCCGGCAGATCTATCCAGAAGAAATCGCTCTAAGCTGCGGAAGGACAGGTAATAAAGGGGGATCATGCGGTGGAGCCCTTTATCTCTCAAGATGAAATGATAACGCTTCTCTCCGACTTAGTGCACATTTATTCCCCCTACTTTCGCGAAGAGGGCGCAGTAGAATATGCTTATGCTTGGCTTAAGAAAAATAACCTTCCAGCCGAATTACATCATTTCAGTGAAGACAAAATTACGCACTTTCGCGGCGCAAACGTCATAGGAAGGCTCTCCGGCGATAAAGATGGCCCTACTGTGCTCCTCAACGGGCACCTCGACACCGTAGAGATCTGCGATGGTTGGACGAAAGATCCCTTGGGGGCTGAACTGATAGGAGACAGGATGTACGGTGTTGGAGTTTTGGACATGAAGGCAGGGTGCGCAGCCATACTTTTAGCCCTTCGGGCATTCGCCAGAAACACGAAGAGGTTTTGCGGCTCCGTTGTATACACCTTGGTATCGGATGAAGAGGGTCCGTATGGTTTGGGCACAGATGCCCTGATCCGCGATGGGCTAACTGACGGTATAGATGTAGCTATAGTGCTTGAACCGAGCAGCGCCTTCACCGATAGCGCCTTCCCCACCCTCTGTTTGGGCGCCAGGGGCGGATGGAAATACACGGTAACCGTGAAGGGGAAAGCCTCCCACGGCGCCACTCCTGAAAAGGGCATAAATGCTGTCAGCGAAGCGGCAAAGATAGTCTTGGAGATAGAAAAAAGCGAACTCCGTGGGCACGAAAGACTGGGACCGGGGAGCATCTGTGTGCTCGAATTCCACGGTGGCGGCTATCCGTTGTCGGTTCCGGACGTGGCGTCTTTTTCTGTGTTCAGGCATACCACCCTGGGAGAGACGAAAGATGACATAAAAAGAGAAGTAGAGAAAGCGATAGCCAGAGCTGAGATAAAAGCAGAAGCTTTTATGGCCTTTAGAGAAGCCCCCAATGAGGGCTGTGACGGATTCGAGGCCTATATCGTGCCGACTGATGATCCGTATGCTGTGTCGTTTAAAGAAAGCGCATTCTCGGTGACGGGCAAGCCCGTCTCTATTTCTTACTTCAACAGCCTGGGCGATTTCAACTACTTGGCTAGCCGCGCTAAATTGCCTACGTTAATCTTTGGTCCGTCGGGCAGCAATTATCATTCGCCGGACGAATACGTAGAGGTCGAGAGCGCCCTTCAAACTGCCAACATCCTGTATCATTTCCTATGTAGCGTTCTCTGCGGACAAGAAGAGAGGACAAAAAGAGAGAGGAGGGGTTAAAAGATGGGAATGTTACACGCTATAGATGTGGTAATAATAGCGATCTATTTTCTTTGTCTTATAGCTATAGGTTATTATGTCATGATATCCAAGAAAACAACTGGAGAAACGGAGTCATTCTTGGCAGCCGACAGAAACATGGGCATCATCAGGACGACTGGCTCCTGCGCGGCTACGGATATAGGGGGCGGCTTTAGCATAGCGATGGGCGGTTTGGGTTTTTCGTTGGGCTTTTCTGGGTCGTGGCTCATGGCGGTATCAGCCATCAGCGCTGTCTTGGCCGCGTTTTTGATGGTTCCCAAGGTAAAGCGATGGGCCGATCGAGTCAAGGGTCTCACCACAGGTGATTTGTTTGCTGCGCGCTTCGATAGTCGAACCGGCCTAATGGCTGCTATCCTTGTGGGTCTTTCCTGGTTCACCTTCGTAGGCGGCCAAGTCATAGCGGGCGCTAAGCTCGTTTCCGGCGTTCTCGGTCTGCCCGTTACGCTTACCATCGTAGTAGCGGGTGCGGTAATTTTGACGTACACCGCTATGGGCGGCCTGAAGGCCGTCATGTCGACGGATGTCCTTCAAGTTATAACCCTCCTCGTTGGTATTATTCTGATCGCTGTACCCATCGGTTTTTTTAGAGTGGGAGGGATCAACGGTTTAGTGGAAAAATTATCAGCTTCTCCTGAAAGCGCGATGCTTTTGGATTGGGGAGCTGTAAGTTGGAAAGAGGCAGTAGGGTGGTTTTTGTCCATATTTCCGGTATGGTTCATATCCATCGCCACGGTACAACGGGTTATAGCAGCTAAGGATGAAAGAACGGCAAAGTTGGGGGTTTTCCTGACGGGCTTTCCTATAGAATGGCCGCTCTTTGCCATAGGCACGACGACGTTGATCGGCATGTTTGCAAGGGCCCTATTGCCCGACCTCGCCGATCCTGAATTCGCTACGCCGGCTCTGATAACTGCCATCTTACCTGTTGGCCTTACTGGTTTGGTCGTGGCGGCTTATATAGCGGCTGTGCTCTCCACCGCTGACTCTTGTCTCGTGGGCTCCGTGGCCATATTCGTAAACGATATATATTGGAAGCTCGTAAATCCCAGCGCCAGCGATAGGGAATTGATCAAAGCAAGCAGGATTGCCACGATAGTGTTGGGTATTTTGGCGATTGGCTTGGCTTATATGGTTCCGCGCATTATCGAGTTAGTTCTTTATGCTTACACCTTTGGGGCAGCTGGCCTCTTTTTCCCTATGCTCGCGTTACTCTTTTGGAAGAGGGCTACTGCAGCTGGAGCTTTCTGGAGTATATTGCTTGGTGGCGGGTCTGCGGTCCTTTGGACGATCGCTGGACAACCTTACGGCCTTTCGGGATCGTACGCTGGTTGGATAGTATCGTTTGTGACGCTGGTTGTTGTCTCTCTTAAAACCGACCATGTTCCCGAAGAACAGCTAGAGCTCTTCTTTTCGAGGGAATAAGGAATAAAGTAGGGACTTTTGCCGAGGCCTCTTGTTGCATTGTTCGATAAAATCTTTAAAAAAGTGGAGGCTGGGGGTGTTACTCATGGCAATTAGAGTCATTTTGGCTGACGATCACCCTCTCACCAGAGAGGGGCTCAGGTCATATCTTGAGCATGAAAGCGATATTCAGCTCGTCGGAGAAGCTGCAGACGGTATAGCCGCTTGGAATTTGATCGAGCGCGAGCTGCCGGATGTGGCCCTTTTGGATATTCGCATGCCCGGGGAAGACGGCATTTCCCTAGCGAGAAAAGTTAGAGAAAGGAAGTTGCCGGTAGCTGTATTGATGCTCACCACTTACGATGCCCAACAGTATGTGCTCGCCGCGCTCAGAGCTGGAGCAAAGGGGTACGTACTTAAGACCGCTACCCCTGACGATCTCATTCAGGCAATCCGCACGGTGGCATCCGGCGGTGTCTACTTGGATCGGGAGGTATCTTCGTCCGTCAAGGCAGTAGATTTTATGCCGGAGTCTCTGTCGCCGAGAGAGCAAGAAGTGCTGCTTTTGGCCGGAAGAGGATTATCGAGCAAAGAGGTAGCATCGCAGCTCATCATCAGCGAGCGCACTGTTCAGACCCACCTTGCTTCCATATATGACAAGTTGGGAGCGAGGAACAAAACCGAGGCACTCCTTCTGGCCTTAAAATATGGCGTCGTCACGTTGGAGGACTTACTCGAGTGAAAAGGCACCTTCTGGTGGTCCTGACGCTTGCCATTGTCCTTCCTCCTTTTGCCATCCTGATCATCGCCGGTGCCGGTTTAATGGCACATGAGCGAGCCATGAGGGAAGTGGCTCACTCCTACGTCCTCGACTTGGGGCAATCGGTAGCTGATCGCCTGACTTCTGGGCGCGCCATGAACCGTTTGTTTATGATGCCAAACGTGGGCATGATGAGCCCTTTTCGATGGGGACTTTCGCTACCCGGCTGGGTAGCAATAGTTAATGACGAAGGGCAAGTGCTTTTGTCGTCGTCCGGTGTAGATGTGGACCTTCCGAGGGGATGGAGAAGTGCGATACCTTTGGGTGAGGCTGTTGAACTCAAGAGCAGAAAGGGAGACACTTTCACCATAGCTGCCATACCAATGAGCGAATCGGGACTCTATGTAATAGCTGCCGTATCCTGGGCCCAGCTTTTGGGCCCTATGTTGCGCTTTTCAAGGCTATGGCCGGTGTTAGTGGCCATAACTGGCCTGGCAGGTATATTGGCTGTCTTATTGCTCTGGCGTAGGCTAATAGCACCGCTCAGAGCATTGGAGACAGAGGTAGGAAGTCTGCGGTGGGGATGGGATTTACCCAAAGAAGATGACCCGCGGTCTATATACGAGCTTCAAAGACTTAGACAAGTGCTTCACCAGCTTGCTCAATCTGCGATAGAGAGAATGGAACTCACTCGTCGCTATGTGACGGACTTGGTACGCGTCCAAGAAGAGGAACAGGAGAGGGTTGCCAGAGAGATTCACGATGGTCCGTTGCAGGGCGTAACTGCACTCATGCAGCAGATAAGACTTGCCGTGAGGTCTACTTCAGAGGCTGAGCTGAAAACTCACTTAGCTATAGCTGAAAAGGAAGCAGATATAACGGTGCGCGAATTGCGGGCCCTTTGCGATTCACTTTCGCCACCATGGCTCGACTTAGGCTTGAAAGAAGCGCTGGCAGAGTTGGCAAACAGACTCTCTCGTTCTCTTGGCCTCGAGATATCGGTAGAAATGACAGAAGGTTGCGATTTCCCGAGGGAGACGGTGTTAGCCCTGTTTCGCGTAGCGCAGGAGGCTATCAACAACGCCGCTCGTCATGGCCGCGCTAAGCACGTCTTGGTAAGGGGTTCCATTGAGGATGACGAATTAGTTATGGAGGTTTCAGACGATGGCTGCGGGTTCAATCTCACAGACGATGTAGAATTGCTGAGGGTTAAAGGGCACAGAGGGATGGCCAACATGAAAGAACGCATTGCGCTAATCGGAGGTAGATTTTACGTCAAGTCGCATCCCAACAAAGGGACGAGCGTTATCTGTCGCATACCTTTGGCGCGCAATGCCTCCTAATAATGTAGATAAGGATTGTGCCTTTTTTGTGGAAACCAAAAGGTTCATTTATGCTTGATGCGGAAGTGCCCGCCCCATACATTTCTGACGTCGGAAATAAATATGAAGCCGTATTGCGACGCCACATCAGCCACCGCGTCTACCTCCTGTCTCTTGCATACGATTTTCAGGATATAGCGAGGTCCTGCTCTTCCTTCTCCGCGTAATACGGTCGTGCCAAAGCCAGCACGCCGCAGGAGCTCTGCTGCTTCCAATGCCTGTGGTGTCCCGTCAGCAATCACCTCCACTAGCGCATAACCGGATACGAGGCGTTCCTCGAGCAGAGACCCTATAAAGTTTCCCGTGGCAAAACCTCCGGCGTACGCTATGACCTGCCACGGGCTATTTATACCGCCCTGCAACACCTTAGAGAGGGCTACAAGGTACACGCTCACCTCGCAAAAACCGATAGATGCAGCTTTTAACCTCTTGCCCTTAACTAAAAGGAGGAGCCTTAAAGTGCTCAACGATACATCGAGGACTCTGGCACAGAAGATGAAAAGCAGACCGAGGAGATTCATAGAACTTGCCTCCTACTGGCATTATGAGAAACCTTGTGTTATTTTACAACTCGGGCGGTATTTTTTTAGCCTTATAGGGAAAGGGGCATCGGAAAATGAAACGAGGCGCAATGTTTTGGCTTGGATTCTGTTCTGCGTTTGCACTCTTAGCGGTGGGGTTTTTCCTGTTGGGAGAACGCCACGTGGAAATAAATCCTGCTGAGGTCTTGCCACGAACGACAGAGGAAAATGTCCGACTTATATTTATAGCGGAAGAGGGAGATATTCCCGTTCCGTTGGTAGAATTGTTTCAGAGAATACCGTGGAGGCTCCATTTTCCAGCAGGTCGCACTTTTATAAGTCCTCAAGAAGCGCGAGCCATAGGCGGTCTGTTTTTAGGGTCCAATCAGGCAGCTTTGCTGTCTATCGCGCAGCCTGAATCTCATCTATACGCCGCTTTCGAGCTAAAAGATAACGAGGGTAAAAAGGACTTACCGAAGACAATACAGACCCTTTTGCCAGAAGCGAACCTCAACACGATCGAGAGAGGTGGCTTGTGGTCTTTGGAATTTGAAAATAGCGACGAGCCCCTTTGGCTTCGTTCACATAAGGGGTTACTGCTTTTGTCGTCCAGCAGAGAAGGCTTGGATCTAATGATTCGAGCTGCTAACGATCCAGGAAAGCGCTTGGAGTTGCCCTGGGACAATGGAAGCCACGTCCTTTTGCGCGACCCGGGCGATCTTGCTCTTATACTCGGCTCAGGGGAGAAGTCTCCGCTTGAGCTGCGCGTCGACTGGCAGGTAAAAGAGGAAGAGTTGCGGCTTGCTTGGCATGCTCAAGGTTTATTAAGACTCTTTTCTCCTTCTGACAGAGAAATCTTGAGCCCATTCCGATGGAAGGGGAGATTCTATCGGCCGGAACCGGTTATTCTGAAGTTGGGCCTTAAGCTCTCTCGCCTTCCAATCAAAGGAGGAGCTATAGAGCGATTGGGCGAGCTTTTAGACTTTTCCCTCGATGAGCTTGAATCTTTTCTTGAGGGACCATGTCTTGTAATTATAGGTGGCAGGGCTGAGGTCTTCAGGGTTCCATTGACAGGGGTACTGGTTCAGTTGCCTGGCCGAGGCAGAGTGGCCGCGCGCGCTGTTGAAGCCGTCTGGGAGCTATTGGGACCGATGGGGGCAAATCGCACTTCTGTGGAGGGTTTTCCCGTGGGTGGCGCCACATCCTTTCCCTTCACTGTGGTGGCTGCGGCAAATGATGAATTGGCTATCTTCGGCGTGAGCCATGTGGGTTCGCTGGAAGAGGCAGAAGACTTGGCTTTGGAGCCGGGCATCTTGTGGCTCGAGGTTGACTTCCCGGCACTCGCCAAGACATGGAGTCAAGCAGAAGAGCTTCGCGACATTGTAGGAACTGAAATAGAATCAGGAGAATTTGCAGATCTGCGGCAGTGGATGGAGAAGGCAGGACGCCTCTCCTTGGTTTTAAATTCCATCGAAGAAGGCCACCTCGAGTGGCAAATTTCAACCGGAGGAAATAGCGATGTCCGTTAACGTTTTGAAAGTTTTGGAAGAGCGCGGTCTCTTAGAATGGTGTAGCGATCCGCAAGGGCTTGGCGAGCTTTTTGATAGCCAGATGGTAACCGGATATATAGGCTTTGACCCCACTGCAGACAGCCTGCATGTGGGGCACCTCATACCTATAATGGGTTTGGCTTGGCTCCAGCGCCTTGGACACAAGCCTATTGCCATTGCCGGTGGGGGTACCGGTCTAATAGGTGATCCTTCAGGGAAAAAGAGCGAGCGCCCTCTCCTTTCTCTGGAAGACGTAGAGCGAAACATAGCCTCCATTCAAGGACAACTTGCGCGTTTTTTGGATTTCGAGTGCGGTAAAAACTCGGCCCTCATGATCAATAATTACGACTGGTTGGGCCAACTCAAGCTCTTGGAATTTCTGCGCGATGTCGGCAAGCACTTCACGATTAATTACATGATATCCAGAGAATACGTTAAAAGTCGTTTAGAAGACCCTGAGCGCTCGATCTCCTACACTGAATTTTCTTATATGCTCTTGCAGGCTTATGATTTTTATCACCTCTGCAAAAATTATGACTGCAGGCTTCAGATGGGCGGAAATGACCAGCAGGGCAACATCATCGCAGGCATAGAGCTTATACGCAAGAAGATCGGCGTTACTGCTTACGGAATAACTTATCCGCTCTTGCTTTCGTCTTCCGGTGAAAAATTTGGCAAAAGCGAAGGAGGAGCGGTGTGGCTTTCTTCTGAGCGCACGACTCCCTATCGCTTTTACCAGTTTTGGGTAAATACCGATGACAGAGATGTGGAAAGGCTGCTTAAAATTTATACGTTTTTGCCGCTCGAAGATATAGAGGAAGTGATAAGCGCGCATCGTGAGCATCCAGAAGACAGAAAGGCTCAGAAACTCCTCGCCATGGAGGTTACGTCTACCGTCCATGGAGCGCAGGCCTCTGTTACAGCTAAGAGGGTAAGCGAAATACTCTTCGGCGGAGATTACGACATCAGTGATTTGACGGACGATGTACTCATTATGCTGTCTCAAGAAATACCCTCAGGAGTGGTAAATAGCCCACTTCCGATAGCTGTGATAGATTTGATGGCAGAGAGCGGGGCCGTCCTTAGCAAAGGGGAGGCGCGCAGGCTGATCCGAGGTGGCGGACTCTACATCAATGGCGAGAGGGTAACGGAAGAATCCGCACAGGTGGACGAGAGGGACTTTATTTCCGGAAAATTCCTATTGCTCCGTTTGGGAAAGAAGCGCTTTTTCATGGTGAGACGATCCACTTGACGTTAAAATATACCCAATATGGTATATACACCCGTAATTTTTGCATGGAGGTGGAGTGTGAGTGAGCAAAAGGGTAGTGATCATCGGTGGAGTGGCATGTGGCGGCAAGGTCGCATCCAGACTCAGGAGGCTCGAGCCGGAGACGGAGATATTGATGTTAGAGAAGGGAGAACACATAAGCTACGCAGCCTGCGGACTTCCGTTTTACGTGGGAGGCACGGTAAGCGACTACAAGGATTTGATTAATACGTCTATAGGGGTAATGCGCGACGCCAGTTATTTCAAGGCTGTTAAGAATGTCAATATCTTAACGTCTCATATGGTTACCTCGATAAATAAAGAACTCAAAAATGTGGAAGCTACGGATCTTTGCACGGGCGAGCGCAAACTTTTCTCCTACGATTATTTAGTAATAGCCACAGGCGCCTCTCCCATCATACCGCCAATCCCTGGCAATCAATTAGAAGGTATCTTCAAATTGTGGACGCTTGACGATGCTATAAAACTGAGGTCTGCTATCGACAGAGGCCACGTCAAAAGAGCCGCAATTGTCGGCGGTGGGCTCGTCGGACTGGAGGCCGCGGAGGCCATGGCGACGAGAGGAATTGAAACAGCAGTCGTAGACCTCTTGGGATGGCCTTTGCCTGCGATGCTGGACGAAGAATTCGGGGCAAAATTGAAAGGCCTTATGGCCTCCAAAGGCGTGATGTTTTACGGCGGCGAGAAGGTGACAGAAATAGTAGGGAATGGATGCGAGGTAGTAGCCCTTCGCACTGACAAGAGAGAAATGGCCGTCGAAGCGGTACTCTTGGCCGTGGGTGTTAAGCCCAACGCGCATTTGGCGACTGAAACCGGTTTAGAAGTAGGACAAAAAGGTGGCATATTGGTAGATGAGCACATGCGGACCAGCAACCCTTACATCTACGCGGGAGGAGATGTAGTGGAGACGCGACACATTATAACGAACGAGCTCACATACCAGCCTATGGGTTCGTCAGCCAACCGCCAAGGTCGTGTTATAGCAGATAATATAGCTGGAATTCCGTCGGTGTTTAAAGGCGTTGTCGGCACAGCTATAATGCGCTTTTTCGATTTTACTGTGGCTCGAACTGGATTGAGCGAACATGCCGCAAAGGGCGCGGGTTTTGACCCTGTGAGTATCATAATAGTAGACCCCGACAAACCTCATTTTATGCCTGGTTCTGCTTGGATATTGGCAAGGGTTGTAGCCGACAGGTGCACCAGAAGGCTTTTGGGCGCCCAATTCTTAGGCCCTGGTCAAGTGGATAAGCGTCTCGATGCCTTTGTAGCGGCTGTGACAGGAAAGCTTACCGTTGACGACTTGGCAGATGCGGATTTTGGCTATGCACCTCCTTATTCTACGGCTCTCGATCCGCTCACCCATGCTGCCAATGCCTTGCGCAACAAGATGGACTGGATGTTAGTCTCATATTCGCCTTCGGAGTTCAAGCGTAAACTGGATTCTGACGGCGAAGATGTCCTGTTGTTAGATGTAAGGACACCAGCGGAGGTGAAGGAGCAAGGGCGCTTACCTTATGAAAATCAGGTAAACATCCCCTTGGGTCAGCTTAGAGATAGAACAAACGAGCTGCCTGCAGATAAAGAAATAGTGACCTTTTGCAAAGTCTCCGTCCGTGGGTGGGATGCCTATAACATCTTAAGGGGAAAAGGATTTAAGCGCGTCGCCATGCTCGAGGGTGGCATAGTAGGATGGCCTTACGAAATAGATAAGCCATAGACATGTCAGCGCCAATGTTGTTGGATAGGAGATGAGGCTTAAGTGCGCGAGGTCGTCTGGTTCATAAACGGCTGGATTGTGCCGTGGGAACGCAGAGTGCTTTTGGCCATGGCTCAGGGCCTATCAGCCAAAGGAGTGACGCTTCGCACCTTGGGCCTAAAAGGCACCTCGAAGGAGTGGGGGGATATTTCCTTCGCCAATTGGCATTTCCTTACAGGCTTTGAAAAACTCAAGTGGCTTTTATATGAGGGAAAGTTATGGCATTTGTGGGGCGATCCGCCGAGGTGGTGGCCTTTCGTGCGCCTGCGGACGAGGGTGATTCACACTCAACTGGAAGTTGCCTCGCGATGGACAGGCATGCCGACGGTCTGTGCACCGAACTTCGGTGACGCAGGAGAGGTGCAACTTTTGCCCGCCTTTGACGGCCGCTCTCTGTGGAATGCCACGGGATCCCTTTTCAGGATTGAAGGAAGCATGCCTTTGGTTATTGTGGCCGAAGGGCCAAAGCTACCCCAAGAACTTCTTGATGCGCTTTGCGGTTGGGAGGGGTCTTTGTGTTTTTTGGGACGTGCAAGTCCTCCGCCCAAATCTCAGCGCCTCCCGCTCGATGATTCCGTCTATGTCCTTTGGCGAGAACGCGGTGGTTTTCTTCTTTTGCCTACATCTACACCCGCGCTGAGCTGGCTTGCTGCGCAAGCGTCTCTTCTTGGCGTACCTACGATAGCAGCTCCATCTTTTTGGCTGGACGAGATTTTAGGATGCGATGGTTATATAATTGCCGGAGGAAACGAAAGCCCTGCGTGCGAGCAGTGGCAAGAAGCTATTAAACGAGCTGTTGACGTCGGAGGAAGCGTCGCTGGCCACGCCAGACGTCACGTAGAGGCGCGCTTTTCTCCTGAAGTTGCTGCGAATAGACTGCTTGAGCTTTACTTGGACAGCACAGGTGGGAAACGATGAGTTTAAATGCCTTGGTTTTAGAAGGATTGAGAGGAGTTTTGAAGCCTACGTGGCGGGCCAACGCGGCGGTAGCACTCTTGAGTTCGCTCGTGAAGGCAGTCGGCCCCCGCAGGGACGTGGCAGACAACAACCTTAAAATGATTTTCCCACAGCTGACTTCAGGCCAGAGACGCAGCCTGATTAATGCCTCATACAAGCATTTGGTTTGGTCGATAGTGGAGTTTCTCTGTCTGGTAGATGAGCCCGAACTGGCGCTTCGCTGGGTAGTTGATGTAAATGGCGAGGAATACTTAGAGGCATACAAAAGACAAGGGAAGGGCATAGTTATACTTACCGGTCACATTGGTAACTGGGAGCTTTTAGCAGCTTGGCTTGTTTGCCGAGGGTATCCCTTGGTCGCCATAGTTCGCAAGCCTGACGACAGTGGAGTGGCGGATTTGCTGGATAGATACCGTGCCAGGCTCGGCATTGATGCTATACCTAAGGGGAAGTTTCTCATGCGGCAGGCTGTTCATAAGATTCGAGAAGGGGCGTTTGTCGGTTTTTTGGCCGATCAAGCTGGCAGCGAAAACGAACCTAAGCTGCCGTTTATGGGAAAATTATGCTACACTGTAGGTGGACCGGCTGCGCTGAGTTTATTGACTGGCGCTCAAATAGTGCCAGTCGTGGCGTATCGCTTAAAGCCATTTCGCCATAAAGTGATTGTTGGTGCTCCGCTGACACCGCGTCGCGATTTGCCGCGCAATCAAGCTATCAACGTCATGACGGAACGAGCCAATGCCATCCTTGAGGGTATGATATTAAGACATCCGGAACAATGGCTTTGGTTCCATAGGCGTTGGCGACTGAAAGAGACTTCTAACGTCGATTTGTAGAGGCAGATATATCTTGTCTTCGGTCGAATTATAAATTAAACTTAACACAGGAGGGGGTGAGACCTGTGGCTGTTGTCTTTGAACTTATGTCGAAGGGCAATGTAGCTCGTCTTCCGGACGATATGGAAATAGACGGACTGCCGAAAGATATGCCCTCCTTAGTGGTTTTATTAATGCCTTATAATCGAGCTCTGGTGGGGACTGAGATGTTCGGTTTCCACGAGAAATGGATATGGGGGAAGTTAGGGGATAGGGAATGGAGCGAGATCGTTTTATACGACGAGCGATCTCACACATTCAGACTGGACACCTTTGGCATCGTAACAATAGGGGCTGAAGGGGTTACACAGCTACGGCGCCACCTCCTGGCACAATTATCGCCCCCAGGCGATCACCTCTCTACATTGGTCCTTTTAAGTGATCTGTTGAAGCGAAACGCCATTATTCTTCCTACGCCTCCGTCCTCGTGGAACCAGACATGGAGCCTTGTCGAAAGAGACAGGGCACTGCTTTTGGCCTATTGGGGTTTGAGATGGGCTCTGACCTGGGATTTGCAGGATATGGTGCGAAGGTTGAAGTTGTGGATCCTTAAGGCAAAAGACGCATTTGACGAAGGGACTCGCATGCCGCGGATCTGGTTTTCGATTACGGGCGAACCCAGCGAAGCGGCGCTTTCCGATTGGGGAAATCTGGGGTTTGGGCGAGAACACCTCAGGCATCTCGAGGCCGAAGGTTCCAATCCCACTGTAATTCGCATAAGCGGCGGATATTTTTTGCAATACTGGCAACACCACCGAAGGACACGAGATCCACTCGTTTATCGCGTATGGCTGTATCTTCCTACTCCCCTTTGGGAGGAGTTGAGAGACCACTACCTCCTCTCGCTCACAGAGGTAATCCAGGCCTCATGGGGGTATCTCGAGGCGGTTGATGCGGAAAAACAGATGTCGCTCTATAGTAAAGAGAAAGATCCGTCTCGCAGTTGTGCCTCGGTTTAGAAGAGGGATTTTCTACCATTATCTAGGTCAAAATATCAAAAGTAGAGCATGGTGGTGAAGCTATGGCAGAGAGGAACGTAACCGTCAAGAACCCACACGGCCTTCACGCAAGGCCGGCAGCTTTATTCGTTCAAAAGGCTTCTTCTTTTTCTTCCTCCTCCATTACCGTCGTCAAGGACGGTCAGGAGGTCGATGCCAAAAGCATCCTTGCCATATTGAGCTTGGGAGTAGAACCGGGTACCACGATAACCATCAGGGCAGATGGCGATAACGCAGAGAAGGCCATAGCCGAGCTCGCAGCGATATGCGAGGATACCTCCATATGAGAGGCGTACATGGGATTCGAAGTATACAAGAATGTGAGCGAAAAATACTTGACAGACTTGTAATAGATCTGTAATATAGCTTTTGCTGCAGGGGCGGCAAAAGTGCACATTGACAAGTTCATAGTTTGCAGGAAGGAACAAATAAGCAAGTATAGGACCATTCTCATGGAGAGTTTGATCCTGGCTCAGGACGAACGCTGGCGGCGTGCCTAACACATGCAAGTCGAGCGGTCTCGCCTATAGCAAAAGTCCTTCGGGCTTC
>NZ_JADEVE010000216.1 GCF_016125955.1 Acetomicrobium sp. S15 = DSM 107314
AGCTGACAGGAGACGTCTTCGAGCAACTCCTGCGGAATGGCGACCGATGCGACGCCATCTTCTTTATCCTCTTGCTCTTGCACCCTTTTGACTTCTTCTACTTCGCCCACAGCCCAACCTCGATTCACAGCTCTTTTACGAGCTCCGCCATGGTGGCACGCCTAAAGGGAGGCTCAAAGTTTATCTCCTGCCCCTGATAGACGACGCGCCTGCCGCCCACAGCGTCGGCGCAAGCCACAACGATCTCCTCTGTGAGGTCCATCATGTAGCTCTCGTGCCTCACCTCGTTCTTCTCGATCCTACGGTATTTCTCCTGGAGGCGACGGTTATGCTCCTCCAAGGGATCGGGCTCAAGGGATAGCGTCTTAACGATGGCTCGCCGGCCGCGCTCCTTCC
>NZ_JADEVE010000217.1 GCF_016125955.1 Acetomicrobium sp. S15 = DSM 107314
GAGGGGCTACCCTGAAACATGAGATCAGAAAGTCGGCTGATCCTCAGGCGAACTGGCGATGAATCGCCCAAGACGAAGCGCAGCGCATCCAAAACGTTGCTCTTGCCGCTGCCGTTGATTGGCATGCCCATTACCCTGAAGGCATGCCGATAAAGGTGACGCTTGCTGGCTATGGCGAAGTGGACGACTTGATGGTGGAGTCGGTCCAGGAGGGTTACAGGGTCGTTGTCTTGGAACTCTTTGAGCTTAAAATGAGAAGAGAGGCGGATGTCGTTTATGGGCATCCTAAAATACCCCCTTGCTGGTTATCGTCATCTGTAAGTCGCGAATCGCCGCGGTGAGCTCCTC
>NZ_JADEVE010000218.1 GCF_016125955.1 Acetomicrobium sp. S15 = DSM 107314
CCGGCCAACAAAACGCATCGCTCCATTGAGATTACACACCTTTCTACTTTTCCAATAGAGGCTCTATGCCTGGAAGGAGCTTGCCCTCCATGAATTCCAAGGTAGCCCCTCCTCCGGTCGACTTACGTGATACAACAGGCCGACTTCGTGGGATGTCACCAATTCCCCTTCGTAGAGAAATACGACGTCCTGAATACAGCTGCCCAAGGGGCGACTTTCTTGCTGAACAGCCTGCAATACCAGAAAACTTCGACGAGAGGAGGGTGCAGGGATGCCGGAGGGAATAGCGATAAACGAGACAAAGAACGACTTCCCGACCAATACCGGGAATGGTGGGA
>NZ_JADEVE010000219.1 GCF_016125955.1 Acetomicrobium sp. S15 = DSM 107314
TCAGGAATTCCTCCCATACCCTTTTAATTTCTTCCCGCAACATGGCATCACGCCTTTTGCGAGGCCAGTGAGAAGCTGGATCGATTTGGCTGCGTTTTCTTTAGCAAGTATTCGACTGAGCGATCTGTAATGCACGACAAATCGGCTAAGGCTTCGTAATCTTGTCTTTAAGTTCGTCGATAAAGGCAACCATCATTTTGCGCAAGGCGATACGAGCATCGCTCAAGCGCAAAAAGCACCACTCCTGCGTATGATTTCGTTGGCGCGGCGCAAGCTTAGGTTCTCTTAGCTCCAACTCCTTCATGCGATCGCGCGTTCCGCGCTCGTCATTCCAGGACGTATCCCTTGATCTCTTTCAGTTTGCCTAATCCAAGTCCTAAGAGTCTCAGGTGTACAACCAATCTTAGGGGCTATGGAATTAATAGCAGCCCATTGGGAAGGATATTCCTTCTCATGTTCAAATACCATACGAACCGCCCGTTCCTTTATTAGGTGTGAGTACCTGATTTGCGTTTTCATGACTTCCTTCTCTTGAAGAATTTTACTCTCCGTCAATCCCGGGGCGGTTCAATCAACTTGTTTCTTGTTAGATTGCCATGGCACCTATGGGCTCTATAACCCAAAAAGTCTTTTCTGTCGTGTTATTGAGTAAAAGATATAGTCTGGCTTTTGCGAACATGGCATGAAGGCACGGCTTCCAACTAAAGTGGCACAATCTTCAGCGTGCCTCCTAACCATCTATAAAACTTATAAATCAGCCCCTATATCCATTGCAATGTCCAAAGTCGCCACCATAATTAGTGTGGGGAGGCCGCTTTGAGCAGGCAGCGGACGTCGTCGAGCTTTGGCATGTCGAAGATATCTTGTTTCAGGCGGTCAATATTTAAGGCTTCGAGATCAGGGTGACCGGAGATGAGGGCAGAGAATTTGCGTTCGAGCTCGGCAGCGGTCAACGGGCGCTCTGGAGTGCCAGAAGCGTGCTCCACAAACTCTTTGAGTATATGGCCACCTTCGAGCTCGATGACAATTTCAGCTTGATCCTCACCCAAGGAAGGGTCCACCGTTACCGTAACGAGGCTACGCACCTTTTCTATCTCGGCATCTTTAACTCGGCTATCTGTAAAGCTGCTCGGGGCCACAATCCCGTCGACGAGCGCTACGGCTAAACAATGGTAGATAGAAAACTTGCCCTCCAACCCCGTTTGCGGTTCACTTTTCCCCGTAAGCTCCAACACCAAGGGATGGCATTTGGCGCGCACGGATGTCACTCGACGGTGGTCCAAGGCATGTTTGCGCCGCAAAGAGAGAACGCCATCGATGGCCGGATGGGTTACAACCCCGCACGGATAAGGTTTAAAGCCGGAATTGAGGATCTCCCATTTGGATGCCCAGCCTTCGGTCAGGCGATCGAGGTGAGGGTAGTCGGACATTACATGGCAAAACCCCCTCTCGGCCTCTAAGCTTCTTTTCGAACTCGTGAACCCTTCACGGGCGAGCAACGCCGCCAGCAGCCCGTTTTGTGCCGCTTTCCCAGCGTGAAACGGTTTAGTCATAGTGCCGAACATTTCGCGCAAGCCTGAAGCTTGAGAAGCCGCGATACCCAAGGCGCAGACCATCCGATCGACATCGAGTCGAAGGAGTTTCCCGCAGGCGACAGACGCCCCGAATACGCCGACTGTGCCGGTTATGTGCCAGCCTCGGTCGTAGTGAGACGGGTGAACGGATAAGGCCACCCGAGCGCTCGTTTCGTACCCGGCTACGAAAGCCGCAATAAGCTCCTTGCCAGAGACTTTATTTATCCCTTTGTTGTCACCGTCACAGAAATCCGACAAGGCTTCGCTCAACGCCAAACAGGCCGCCAGAATAGGAGTATAACCGTGCAAAATGGTGGGGAAATGCGTGTCATCGAAATCGAGGATGTGCGCCATCGAACCGTTGATCAAGGCTGCCCACAGCGCGTCCCGCCTCTCCTTGCGCCCGATTACGGTAGCCTGCGCGGGAGATCCCAAAGCAGCGCTCAACCTCGCCATCTTTTCCACCAATGGATGCTGGGATGCCCCGATGGCAACGCCGAAGAAATCCAAGGCGCTCTGCACAGCCCGGTTTACGACTTCATCTGGGATATCTTCGAAACGCAAGCCTAAAATCAGCTCTGCCAAGGTGCGCGTCGACTCACAATGACGCCCTTCGGCAACGGACTGCCGCTGTGTAGACAACTGTTGTCACCCTCTCATCAATAGATGTCGGATCGAAAGCCTCTAGTCAAAAAATCCACAATTCCTTGCAAACACTGGATTTCCCCCTGACCGCAACTTGAGATTCGTGCCAGTTTGAGGATGTTAAATGCCCTTTAATGTCCATTGCCATGAAAGCCAAGAACGTCTTTACTTTGTTGCGCATACTCCTCCGCAGGGAAACCGGTCGAGTTCGCTATATCTTTTTGCTATTTCAAATACTTGTACTTACTCTATGCGAAAGCTTGCCTAACCACCCTCTTGTTTTTTCCACCCGTGTCCTGCCAAAGGCTTATTCTTAAGTCCTTTATGCAGGATGCAGCATTTAACGCTATTTTTGTCGCACAAGTTCCCTGGATGACATAGCTAAAATGACTGATCGGTTAATAAGGACGCACTGATAAGAATGCTGGAAAGGTCTATTAGCTTTTTGATAATGGGCTCATAAACGTCCATGGCCTCGTTAGTTATATCCTTTTTATCTTCTTCACTCAAACCTATTAAACCTTCCAACCAAGTACTCATTGTGCCTCCGATATAACTATCTAAATAGCCATGATGATAATCTCTCCAGGATTGAATATTGTATAATTCAGTAGCCAGCACCAGATAAAGAGGATATCTATTCGTCTGGCCACTAGGATAATCAATAATATGGTCATCTTTATTTTCACTGTCAGGATTATTTCCAACAGCAAATTTTTTGATATCATTTAAGTAATTAATGCAGGATTGCAGATTGTTACTATCCACACTAGTTATTAAGCCATCTATTTTCTCCTTAATTTTCGCCAGCAGCTCAAGAGATTGTAGGAAGTTATCATCATTATCACCAATATATTTTAAGAAGTCAATCTTGTACACCTCACCAGTAGAATATGCTATTACTCCATCCAGTTGAGAACCCCATTTTGCTGCTTTGTAAAGAGACTTATATATACTGACAATTTCATCGGTAATTTTATTAAAAGTCTTGCCGGTCATTGTCGCAAGCACTTTAACAGCTTTCTGTTCGGTATATTTCTTCACAGGTATTTCGATACAGGAAAATAGTTTTTCATCCGGAACGCTGCCGAAGATCTTCAGCGAATCTGCTCCATACTTTATTATAGGTGCAGAGACATTGTTAATATTAACCCGAAGTCCGGTCAAATAATTTTTAAATTGCTGCCCCTGCAAAAAGATTTCGGTTGAACCTTTTAAAGGATAAAGTAAGGTCACCTTACGCGCTTCATTTTTATTATCTTTCCAGTTGCTGGGGAAAACCCAGGTATAAAGCTCTTCTTTGAGCGTATTTCCTTCCTTGATTTTTACCATAAAACGGGTGGGTTTGGTAATCTTCCCAGAACTGTAGGATAAACCTGGTCCATTCCCGGTGAAAAACTGATTCCCCACAAAAGTATTACTCACGGTTCCGTTAGGGAGAAATTCCTGGCGATAAACTGCCAGATTAAAATCTCGATCCAAAACCCTAAAATAGAACGTTTCGGCATCTTTTGGAAGGATAAAGATATGATCACTGGCTTCAATCATCCCTAAAGAGCGGTCTTTCCATTTGTAAAGAATACTATACTGTTGGACCGGATAAAATATACCCCAGGTCTGATTTTCGGGAGGCTCATTCATAGCTAACCATTGATCAGGCACAAACAGCCATTCCTTGCCGTTGGACGTGTTTTTTACCTTAACTGACTGTGCATACCAACCTGGTTTATCGTATTGGTTAGAATGCCTTAGGGTCATAAATTCTACTTCATCTAAGTAGTATCCTTGCTTGGTGAAATAATCAGTCTGCCCTTGTTCAAAAGGTCGATTTGGATAACGTACATCATAAAGCTCAAATTCTCCACTTCCGTATCTGCCCCTTTCCGTTTCTGGACCAAAAAGTGCCACATAAACAAAGCTGTCTGTTCCTGCATCTTTAACGTTTCCAGTAGTAATTTCAATTTTATAATCCACCTTGCGATTGTCCTTATCTCTTAATGCTGCCGGAATGCCGATCCTCCCTTTATTTTCATAGGTTAGGATATAACCAACTACGATGGGTATCTTTTTGGTGGCGGTTAAATTCTGATTGTCCTTAACCGTCAGAGTAACTTGACGATCATTAATAATTACATCTACTGAAAAATATTCATGATCAACAGTAATCCCTTCTCCGGTGGTCCCATCACCAAAATCCCAGTTGTAAGACACAATGGAACCGTCGGCATCTTTTGACAGGCTGGCATCAAAGCGAACTTTAGTGTCCCATTGGGAAGAAGGAGCTAAAACCTTAAAATCAGCAACAGGGGCTTCTGGCGCCTTGCTTACCCGAATACTTTTAGCAATGGAGGCGGTTTGACCGTTATTATCAGTGATAGTCAAAGTAACTTGATATTCCCCGGCCTTTGCAAAATGATATTTTATTATACTTTGCTGTTGTTCCTGGACTGATGTTCCATCTCCAAAATCCCACTGGTAAGACACGATAGAACCGTCGACATCGGAAGATTTTGAGGCATTAAAACTAATATCCTGATCAGTTTGTGGAGAGGCGGGCTGATAAGCAAAAGAGGCAATCGGAGGAGGGTCCTTGACTGTGACTATAAATTCTCTGGATACTGGACCATAGGAGACAGTAATGCGAGCATTCTCCTGACTCCCGCTGATGACAGTCGGAGTTTTCCAGGTATATTGCAAATCATTCTGATTGACTGATAAAACTTCTCCCTTTTCAAAAGCTACTGTCAGATTCTTCTCGAAATCATAGCCATATTCTGTTTCGAACATTACCTTTACTTCGGTATTATCCCACAGTTCATAACTACTCCCAGCATTGGGCTTGATGGAAACCAGTTCAACATCTAGCCAGCCAGGTTCAGCTGCTGAAAAGGCACAATAATTGCTTCCAGAGATCTTGGGCTCATGGCCCCTACGTGGTCGAGCAATTCGAGGTTGAGCAAAAAAATAAACCTGGTCATTATAGATAATTGTTTTTGAAGCATCAATATAATAACTATAAGATATAGAGTAAATTCCGGTTAGCTGCCCTGTTACTAAAGAATACTTGCTAAATCGATTGCTTTCCCATCCCAGCACTTCATTATCGCTGGTAAATCTGAATTCTCTTTCTGCAAAATTACTACCTGCAAACACGCAGGGTATCGGAGCATTTAAAAGCAGGGTCCCGTCTTGCCGATAGCATTGCAGTATACCTGAGAATGGACCACTATTGGGTAACAAAAGGATATTGCCCTGTGGGTCAAAACCTATATCACAGTCGTCTTGTTCATCAAATATTTTAATGATATTGCCGGATAAATCAGTAAAAACATAACACCATTTAGAACCTCCTGCTTCCTCAAGGCAGTGATATCTAAATCTCAATAAATATCCGAACTGGCTTTCATCAACCACAGAAAAGCAATCTATATCTTCTATGTTAGAGTTATTAAGATTTAGCTCTTCAAGTTCGTGAGATGCTATGACCTCTCCTTGCCGATCGACATACTCCAAAAACCAACGCCATTCATCCCGCAAAGCGTCTTTTTGTTTCCTGATTACAGGTAAAGGAAAGGAGGAAATTTTAGACCGGCAATCTGGTATTTCAAAATAGGATTCACCGTAAACTGTGGGTAAAATAAATATGTCCTCACCCGATGTAGACATAGCTCTATAACCAGCAGGGTCCTTCTGTCCATCGCAAAAGGGGAAAATAATTGTGTCTTCGATGCAAAGGGTTTCATCCTCTCCTCCCGCAGAAATATCTGGCTCAAACAGTACCGCTCCTGTTTGCAGATCAATGACTTGATTAATGTATTTACGGATATCATCATCGTAATGCCAAACCAATAAATGACCATCATCTGTGACCTGCGCAAATACACCTTGAAAAGTAAAGTTCTTTGGCTCTTCAGCAAATAAATCTATACAAATAGTCTGATAACCGGGATGGGCTATTTTCTGATAGAGCAACTTGTTCCCCAAAAGATAGGGATGAACCAAATCGTGCAAACCGGGCTCTGAAATTTCATAAATCCTCTTGTGGCTGTCTAGATCAAAGACCAGCAGGTTAGAGTTTAGCTGCTTATGATTTCCGTAAGCTATGGCCAGCAAGTTGTTCTGCTGAAATAAATCATCAATGGTTATTTCGCCTGAAGGATTTAAAGTCAAAACGACGGAAAAATGTTCAGTAGATTGGTTTGCCGGCTCTTGGCCGGCAGATTGAGCCACAATAGCAGTTGGAGCCATGAGCATGATGATTAGAAAGAGAAATCGTACCATACGAAAACTCAATAAGGCTTCTTCTCTCTTACCACTCTCATTTTTCATTTTCATCATCTTTATTCAGATAGATATTTAGGGGCTAGTGGCAATAGCTGTTATTTTCCAGCTATTTCCTTCGGGTGATATGCTAATCCAACGAGTGTTTCTTCCTTCGTCCCAACCATAGTAGGGGAACCCCGGCTTAGAAAGAGCATAGACAATAACCCGGTATAGAGGTTGATTATTATGCCACTTTCGTTTCTCCTCTGGATATGCACTTACTACTTTAATCAGTTCTAAGCTAGAAAAAGTGGCCTTCCACATCCCCTGCATATTTTCATTACCTAAAAGTTCTTTGTCCATCATTGAAAAATACAGCTCTGTATCCCCTTGATCTATTGCTTCGAAATAGTCATAAATAAAATTTTCTTCTTTTATTTTGGCAACTTTATCAGGATCGAAGTCATATTTTACTTCTTCTGGGCTGATCTTTTTGAGCGTCTCGGGGTCGAAATATTCCTGAGCTAAAAATTCCCCCGTTATTCCGTCAATCACATAGGTTGAAAGCTTGGAGCCAAAGAGGAAAAACCATACTGGTCTTCCCTGAAATTCTTTATTTGAATTCTCAATAATATAAACAATACTGGGTCTTTCCCAAGAAGGAGCTCCAGCAGAAAAAGCAACCTGAGCCGCTTCTCGCATGGAAATACGTGGTCTATCTTTAGGAAAATCGGGGAGGATGGGAGATTTTCTTTTTAGATATTCTCCGCCTTCTTCCGTGGAAATAATTTTACTGTCTTTAATTTTTATATAATGCACTTGTTCATCTTGAGGGCGAGCAAAAATAAAAATCCACTCCCAAGCCAGGTCATTCTCCCCCCAATGATAGTCTAAAGTCACCGCTGGAGGATTCATATACCACAAGACCGCTTCTGAATCCCACTTACAAGCCTCCTGGTAAGCCATTTTAGCTGCTTCTAAAGAGGTCAACTGGGGTGTGCCCCTTGTTTCTTTGGCTTGAATATTAAATGGAAGAATAAAAAGAAGTAAAATAGTTAAAACCAAAAAGGCTGTTTTGGTCCCAAAACCTTTTCTATAGATACTCATCCTTATTTGCCCTTTCATTTTTTTATAGTGATCCCTGATTATAGTCGTCCTCAGAAAGAATTATAGACACTGGCTAAGAAACCTGTCAACCCATCGATGCCTCACCTAAAAATCAAAGTTAAATCATTGTCTCCTTAAGGGGGATGGGGCTATCGGTGCAAGTACAAAATATACTGAACTCCTGAGAGCATGGACACCCTCAAAGTGTAGAGGATAATATCCCAAAAGGGAGGATGAAGAACTCTCTCATGGTAGCACAATAGGAGGGTGCAGCTATGAAACAGAGGAAATGGACGGCAGAAGAAAAGTTTGCAATCGTGATGGAAGGCCTCAAGGGTCAAAAAAACAGTGTCTGAAATATGCAGAGAACACGCCCTAAGCCAGACTGTCTATTATGAACCGCCCCGGGATTGACGCCGGGGCGGTTCATTGTTATGGTGCGAAAGGAAATTTTCAAACAGCCTCGGCCTAGCTTGACTTAAGTTAGATTATGTAATATATATTATGCACAGTTTAAAGTGACTTTTGGAGGGTTGAATTGAGATAACGATAGTTATTCATTAAGTAATATCTAGTTTCAGTTTATATAGTTAGTTAGATGTATAGAAAAACTGGTAGGAAATAGTACGTTAAGTTGTGCTGATTAATTTTTTTGTTAGTTGACGAAATTGCTAAAAATACAATAAAAGTATAAGGAGGAAAAATGAATGAAGAATTGTAAGCGATTAAAATGTACGAGCGTAATCTTGTTGATTGCCACTTTAATCATAACTAGTTGTAGCAGTACTTTGGCGTCAACGGGAAAGACGATTAAGGTCAAGTTAGGTGTGGGTGATCCTATACACTCTTCGGTGGGTGTTACTGCACAGCACTTTGCAAAAGAGGTTGACAAAGCTACTGAGGGTAAGGTAAAAGTCGAAGTTTTTGCAGATGGTGTGCTGTTTGGCGGCGACCAAAATGCCGCTATAAATATGGTCCAAGATGGGTCGATGGATGCAACAATACTTTCTACCTCCGTGTATGCGTCATTTGAAAAGCGCATGAATGCCATTAGCCTACCGTATCTTTTTAAGAACTACGATGAATTTATGAACTTTTTAGAAGGTGCACCAGGCCAGGAGTTGTTGGCATCTTTAGATAGGCTAAATTCAGTTGGGCTTGCTCTAATGATTCGCACGTTCAGAAATGTCACAAATTCAGTACGGCCAATTGAGACACCAGCAGACTTTCGAGGTCTTAAACTAAGAGTGCCAAACAACAGATTGTGGGTTGAGTTTTTTGGTTCATTGGGAGCTGATCCCACCCCTATGGATTTTAAGGAAGTTTACACGGCTTTACAGCTTAAAACAATCGATGGCCAAGAGAATCCGGTTGAAGTCCCTCTCGCAAACAGATTCTATGAAGTTCAAAGATTTCTCTCAATGACAGAGCATATTGCCGATGCCTATGTTTTGGTCTTTAATAAGACCCTTTGGAGCAGCCTTGACTCTAATGTTCAGAATGCCATTCGCGCGGCTGCAGTTGAGACTGCGCGTTTCAAACTTGATTATGATCTTCCTGCGGAGAAAGATATTGTTGCTAAGCTCAAATCTCATGGAATGCAGGTTAATTGGTTGACTGCAAACCAGAAAGCCGCGTTCCAAGAAATTGCATTAGCATTGTACCCTCGGTTTGAAGGGCTTGTGGGGGCAGATTTTATGGATAGAACTCTAAAATTCTTAGGTCGGCAGTAACATAATTATATTCACGTCAACAAGGAATCCAGCCGTTGCTCTTTATGTCATGAATGCGCATCTCCTCGGTTGCAACCGGGGAGATGCGGACTTATTCTAGGAGGCCATGATGAAGTCACAGAGGTTGCTTTGGACAGTTATTGACGGGTTGTTATTGTGTAGCGTTGGGGGAATGCTTGCGATAGTCACTATCCAGGTTGCGACTCGGCTTTTAAGTAGGTCTGTGCCGTGGAGCGAAGAGCTCACGCGCAACTCCTTCATCGTAACAGTTTTTTTAGGAATGACGGTGGGTTTTAGGCGGCTAGAGCACGCCCGAATAACTTTCTTACTGAAACTGCTTCCCAAACATCTTCAGAGTTTGTACATACATTTTTATTTCATTAGTGGGACTATATTTTTTGTTATTTTGGCGCATCAGGGTTTACGAATGACTCTACAGCAATTTAGAAGCGGTGAAATGTCCCCAGCATGTGGAATTCCGATGTATCTTGTCACTCTTCCGATCTCGATAGGGGCGGCGCTGGCTATAATTGCACAATTTCAAAGTGTATACGTAGACAAGAGTACGCGTAAAAAGCTCATTCAAGAGCTATTTGTAGGAGAAGAAGGATTGACATCGGAGGATAGATTTCAATGAGTGTTATGCTATTAACTATTTTCTTTATTCTTAGTTTAATAGGAATTCCTTTGGCAATTTCGCTTGGGCTCGCAGTTGTTGCTACTCTGGTCATGTTTGATTTGCCTTTAGTGGTTGTCGCTCGGCTCATGTATACATCTATGAATAGCTTCCTGCTGGTTGCGGTCCCTTTATTTGTATTGGCAGGAATGGTGATGGAGGAAGGTGGGGTTTCCGACCGCATATTCGATGCAGCTAACTCAATGGTGGGGAGATGGCGAGGCGGACTTGGCCATGTTAATATTTTGGCCAGTATGATCTTTGGGGGGATATCTGGATCATCAGTTGCTGATGTTGGTAGCCTGGGACCACTTGAGATAAAGGCAATGACGGCTAATGGATACCCACGTCCATATGCGGCGGCGGTGACCATGGTTACGTCCACGTTGGCTTCTATAGTTCCACCGAGCATACTGATGATAATTGGCGCTGTGGCTGCAGAGCAATCGGTGGGAGCAGTGCTGGCCAGTGGGTTCGGCCCTGCGGTTATTCTCATGGCTATCTTTATGATAGTTAACTATAGCCTTTGCGTAAGATATAATTATGGCCAACAAATACCCGTAAGGTTATCAGAAGCATTGAAATCTATTGGTAGAGCAATACCAGCATTGCTCTCGCCTATAATTATCCTTGGAGGGATTTTTCTGGGGTTTGTTACGCCTACCGAAGCTGCGGCTTTAGCCGTAATTTATACACTACTCATAGGGTTCTTTGTGTACCGGAAATTTCGTTGGAAGAAACTGCCCTATCTAATCATCCGTGCTGGAGCTACAACAGGCACAATATTGTTAATCGCCGCGACTGCAGCACCAGCGACCTATATTTTCGCCATTGATAAACTTCCATTAAAAGTTAGCACCATTATCCTCTCATTTTCGCAAGATCCAACTATTGTACTTCTCCTCATGGGGGTAGTGTTTATTATTGTGGGGATGTTTATGGACATAACTGCGGCACTTCTAGTTTTAACTCCTGTTGTCTTCCCGACTGCGTCGTCGGTTGGCATAGATCCTATACACTTTGTGGTTTTTATGGTAACAGCCTTATCAATCGGCCTCTCGACACCCCCAGTGGGTGTGTGCTTGTTTGCAACCTCGCTTATTTCAAACCTTACCATTGAGGAGATAGTAAAAGCAGCACTTCCTTATTATTTGGCTATGCTGCTTTTATTGATTCTCCTTGCCATGTTTCCCGCAATCACGCTTATACCAGTTAAAATCCTTACATGATTATATGCTTGTTAATAGTAAATTAATAGTAACTTGCAAAACGCATACTACAAGTGTTATTTATCTGTCATTTAAATAACAGATGCTAAATTTGAGCAATTTAGCGACTTTATAAGCAATCCACATATAGAATTTAATTTACACAAATTAAACCAAAAGCACTACTTAGGCAGGTTGATTTAACGTCGATAACTACCAACCTGCCTAAGTAGTTTTTAGAGAGCCTTTTTATATATTTCTACAATATCTTGCTTGGAAGGGTATCGTGGATTAAGGGGAATGTTAGGGCTGGTAAGTGCTTCATCAGCCAGCATGTCAAGGTCGCTCTCTTTCACACCGTAGTCACTGAGGCGCTCCGTTATCCCTATGTCTATTATTAGATCCCTTATAGCTTTTACAGAGTTAGCTGCCGCTTCCATTGGTGTTAAGTTGTTGGTATGCTCGTCAAAGGCTATGGCTATTTCTGTATACTTTTCCGGATTGCCGATGAGGTTATACTCCATAACGTAAGGCAGCATGATGGCATTGCTAATGCCGTGGGGTATGCTAAAGTGTGCGCCTGCTGGTTGCGAGGTAGCGTGTACTATGCCTACCCTTGTAGAGCTAAAGGCCATTGCTGCCAGGGCGCTTGCCATAAGCATATCTTCTCGCGCCTTGAGGTTATCGCCTTTAGCTACAGCCTTGCGCAAACTTTTAGCCACGAGTTTTATAGCGTGTATGGCCATAGACTCAGATATAGGATGGGCAGCGTAATTTACGTATGACTCTATAGCATGCGTAAGGGCATCCATGCCAGTACCAGCTGTCATCTTGGGAGGTAACGTTAGCGTTAGCTCAGGGTCTAAAATTGCATATTTTGCCATGATCTTATAGTCCCCAAATGAATATTTAGTTTTTATTTCGACACCCGTGAAGACTGCAAACCTTGTTAATTCGCTTCCCGTCCCTGCTGTGGTTGGAACGGCTATGACTGGGAGTCCAAGATTTTTGAAAGTTTCTCTCCCTTTTAGGTAATTTATAACAACTCCTGGGTTTTTCACGAGTATTGCTGCGGCCTTTGCTGTATCCATAGATGAGCCACCGCCTAAGCCTAAGACAACTTGGGCACCACTTTTATTTAGCTCATCTACTACTTCTTCAAGGAGGCTAATAGTAGGTTCTTTATTTATTTTGTCAAAAATAGTGTATTGGATTTTGGCTTCTTCTAACAGCCTTACAGCTTTATCTAAGATGCCTGCTGCCTTTACGCCACTGTCTGTCACGACGAAAACACGATTGCTTGCCATTTCTTCTATCTTTTCAGGAATTTGCTTAATGCTTCCTGAGCCAAATACAATTTCTGTTGGCGACTTAAATGTGAACTGCATCTAGAACACCTCCACATGTTGGTAATTAAATTCGTTAATGCTTGCAATTTAAAATGTTTATACTTTGTCTCAATATGTCACCTCTCTTAGAATAGATAATTTTTGTTTGAGGTATTGACATTATATATTATATATCATATTCTTTTATCCAGCAGCAATAAAGCAATGGGGTGATTTCGATGCCTGGCTTGAATCTAAAGGTACAAGCAATTTCGCTGAGTCAGCGGATCTATCAAGTGTTAGTTGCGGCTATCCTTGATGGCCACTTTAAACCTGGTGATTGGTTGCGGGAATCATTTTTGTGCGAAGAACTCGGTGTTAGCAGTACTCCATTGCGAGAAGCCTTACAACAGCTTGTTCATGAGGGTTTAGCAGAGAGAATACCCAACGTTGGAGTTAGGGTAGCGGTTCTAGATACTGAGGATGTCATAGAAATTTACGATCTTCGTGAATATCTTGAACGACTCGCAATCTGTTTGAGTATAAAAAGGCGCACCGTTGAAGATTTAATCCAATTAGAAGAACTACAAAGGCAGGGTTATGCTGCGTTGCAAAAGAACGATCTAATTGCTTACCGTGAATACAACAAAAAGCTTCATAACTTATTCTTAACGATTGCTGGCAGTCGCCGTTTAAGAGTCGTAACGTCAAGTCTGCAGCTTCAGATTGAAGTTGTTATGGCAAGAACAATATTATTTCCAGGCAGACCCATGCGAGCGATCAAGGAACATGGTGACATTATACAAGCTCTTAGGGAACAGGATGCCGAATTGGCAGAGAGGTTAATATATGAGCATATTAGACAAGCCAAAGAGGAACTCATCCTACGGCTTTGTTCTAAGGAGTAAATTGGGTACATTATGTGCGCTACAAAAATCTATAAATAGGTAAATAAAAAAGGGGGGTTAGAAATGAAGAAGTGGCAATTAATTTTGAGTTTAGTTGTTTTAGTGCTGCTGTGTGGGTGGCAACATGCAAGTTATGCAGCCAAGGCTACCGAGATTACATTTGCTATTCATACTCCACCAGGCACAGTGGAAAATCAGGCTTTGCAAATGTTTAAGGACAAAGTTGAAGCTAAGACTAATGATGAAATTGTCGTAAAACTATTCCCAGGAGCAGCGTTAGGTGGCGAAAAAGACAACATCGAGCAAATTAAAACTGGCGTGATTCAAATGAGTATATTTGGAGACATAATTACTTCGGTTTATGCTCCTGAATATGACCCTACTGTTGTTCCGTTTGTATTTCCAGATTTGGAATCTGTTTACGAATATTGGAGTGGAGATTTAGGTGATAAAATAAAGTTGGCTTTAGAGCAAAGAGGAAATATCGTTCTGATTGGTCTACATACTCGTGGCCCTAGGAATCTTACCGCTAACAAAGAAGTAAAAACGCCAGGAGATTTAAAGGGGTTAAAAATAAGGGTTCCGGAGATCCCATCTTGGGTCACAGTATGGAAATCTATGGGTGCATTGCCGACTCCAATTGCCTGGCCAGAAGTTTATACGGCGTTACAACTGGGAGTAGCTGATGCTCAGGAGAATCCATATGAAAATATTTACTCTGCAAAATTGTATGAGGTTCAGAAATATCTAATAAAGACAGAACACTTATTTAATCTCTTTCATGTGGTGGTTAATAAAGAGTTTATTTCTAATTTAAAATCTGATCATCGTCAGGTTATATTGAACTCTATGAATGAAGCAATGGAATGGGGCAATACACAGATGGAGACTAGGGATAAAGAGTTAGAACAGAAATTAGTTGAATTAGGCATGAAGATCGTTGAAGTAGACAAAGAAGCCTTTAGGAGGGCTGCCCTTCCTGGATTAAAAGAGGTGGCTAAGGGGTGGACTCCTGAAGTGTGGAATGCAGTAAAGGGATACTTAGGAGAATAACAATAAACCGTTGCTTGCCGCAGAGTTGAACTCTGCGGCAAGCAAGGAGGTTGTGTTATGCTAATGCGCTTAATTTACAGAATTGTTAAAGTGTTTACAATGATTGTTTTTGTAGGTTTAGTGTTGTGCGTTATAGCTCAGGTATTTTTTAGGTATGTCATGAAAGTTTCAGTGCCATGGACAGAAGAGGTTGCTAGGATACTTGTTGTATGGGTTACTATTATCGGTATTGCGCTTGTTGAGCATGATAATGCCCAAATAAGAACTACATATTTTGTGTCTAAATTCAAATTAAGCATACAAAAAAAATGGCATGTAGTTATAGTATTATTTTCTGTATATTTTGTAATTTTGTTTTTGATAGGATCATTAATTTTATTTGACAAAACGAGCAATGTAATTCTTGGATCTATACCTTACTTTAAGACAAACATATTATACCTTCCAGCAATACTAAGTCTTCCATTGGTGATAGCTTTTATGTTAATCAACTTGATGGCTTTTGAAAAATTCGAAAAAATGTAAGAAGGTGATTTAGTGTTTTTATTTACCGTCCTTTTTTTAGGTTTATTGATATTTTTATTTGTTTTTGGTTTCCCAGTGCCATATGCAATAGGGTTAACATCTGTTGCTGCGTTAGTATGGGAATATGGAATAATAGATATTCCATACGAAATAATTGCACAACGAATTATTTATGGAATTAATAATTTTACCTTACTGGCAATTCCGTTCTTTTTATTAGCAGGCAAGCTTATGAACACAGGTGGTATTACTAAGAGAATTTTCAGATTCGCTAATCTTTTAGTGGGGTATTTTCCTGGTGGTTTAGGACACGCTAATATTATAGCGAGCATTATCTTTTCTGGAATGAGTGGTTCGGCAGTTGCGGATGCCTCTGGTTTGGGAACCATTGAAATTGAAGCTATGGTTGATGAAGGCTATGATGTAGATTTTAGCGCAGCGGTTACTGCTGCATCTTCTACTATAGGCCCCATAATTCCGCCCAGTATACCAATGGTAATGTATGGCGTAATGGGGGATGTCTCGATTGCCTATCTCCTCACGGCGGGAATTGTCCCTGGATTGTTAATAGGCTTTTGTATGATGGTCATGGTTTATTTTTATGCGATTAAAAGAGGGTATCCAAGAAGGGCTTTACCAACTATAAGCGAGGTATGTAGAGGTTTGAGGGATGCTTTTTTGCCGTTACTTACGCCGATTATCTTGATTGGCGGTATCTTGTTGGGGATATTCACTCCTACCGAGGCAGCAGCGGTTGCAGCACTATATGCATTTGTTCTCTCGGTGTTTATTTATAGGGAAGTAAGCTCAAGTGACTTGATCAAGGTGCTTTACGATACATTGAGGGAAACTGCTGTAATTATGTTCGTGGTTGGGGCGGCGTCATTATATGCGTGGTTGCTTATCAAAACACAGATACCTATGTTCATTGTGGAACGGATATTTGAGATATCTCGAAATCCTCTGGTGATTCTTCTTATCCTCAATCTCTTTTGGTTGTTAGTGGGGTGTTTTATGGAGACTAATGCTGCGATTATTATACTTACTCCTATAATGATGCCATTGGCTAAGCTTGTTGGAATCAACCCGGTCCATTTGGGTGTGGTCATGGTATTAAATCTCATGATAGGGCTTTTGACTCCCCCTATAGGGATGTGTTTATTTGCCGTATGCCGGGTGGCCCGTTTGAGTTTCGATAGGATGGTCAAGGCTGTAATTCCTTTTTATATTCCGCTCATCATAAGCTTAGCTTTGGTGACCATCTTTCCGCAGGTGTCTTTATGGCTACCGAGATTGCTGTTTTTGCGGTAGTATATTTTGGTCTTGTAGTTTGTATACTTTTACACTTTTTAAGGGGGATGGATGAAGTATGAGCAACGTAGGTTTCAGGATCTATACGAAGATCAAACGCCCGCCGCTTGAAGTTGTGGATGCCTTTTTGCCCTATGCCACACCCAACATTGCGGACAACATGGGGAGGGCTTTCTGCATGGACGCCGGCATAAAGCCAGTGCGAGAGGATTCGAAGCTCGTGGGCGTAGCCTTCACGGTCAGGTCGCGCGTCAAAGATAACCTCATGGTTCACAAGGCCATAGATATGGCCCAACCTGGGGATGTCATAGTCATCGATGCCCAGGGAGATATGAGCAACTCTATACTCGGAGAGATTATCGTCCGCTATGCCGCGAGAAGAGGGCTACGGGGCTTCATCGTAGATGGCACTATCCGCGACTGGCTCGGCATAAAAGAACTCGGGTTCCCGGTCTTTTCGAGAGGGGCAGTGCCAAGCGGGCCGTTTAAGGACGGCCCTGGGGAGATAAACGTGCCTATATCGTGCGGCGGGGTGGTCGTTAACCCGGGAGACATCATCGTGGGAGATGCCGACGGGGTGGTAGTGATCCCTCCCTGCGATGCTGAAATCGTTCTCAAGAAAACCAGAGAGATAGCCCAGAAAGAGCAGCTGATCTTTAAGCAGGTAGAGGA
Source organism: Acetomicrobium sp. S15 = DSM 107314 (assembly GCF_016125955.1). NCBI lineage: Bacteria > Thermotogati > Synergistota > Synergistia > Synergistales > Acetomicrobiaceae > Acetomicrobium > Acetomicrobium sp. S15 = DSM 107314. The sequence goes on from NZ_JADEVE010000219.1 coordinate 17,004, forward strand.
TCTTGCATGGGACAGGAGCTGGGTAGATGCCACGCTTAAAGAAAAGGGGTGCGAGATTATTGAATAGGTATTCCGCCGATTCCTTGGTCGGCTTCTGTAAGAGTGTGTTCGTGAAAATTGGCGTAGATGCGGACAAGGCCCATTTGGTATCGGACTCTATGGTGAAGGCAGATCTGAGAGGCGTCTCTTCTCACGGCGTGACGCGCACGCGCATTTATGTGGATCGCATTCGCCGCGGCCTCGTCGATCCCAAGGCTGAGCCCGAAATCATCAGAGAGCGAGCCGCTACGGCGTTGGTGGATGCAAAGAACGGCATAGGCCAAGTCGTTTCGCAGTGCGCCATGGGAATTGCCGTCAAAAAGGCGCGCGAAGCCGGCGTCGGCTTCGTGGGTGTCGCGCATTCCAACCACTTCGGTATGGCGGCGTATTATACACTTCAAGCCGTCGGCGAAGGGATGATAGGCGTTGCCATGACCAACGCCCCAGCCACCATGGCCCCTTGGGGAGCCAGGTTGCCCTATATGGGCACTAACCCCTTATCTGTGGCGGTGCCCGCTGATAAGCGCCTTCCCATTGTTCTCGACATGGCGACGAGCGTCGTTGCCAGGGGGAAAATCATATTGGCCGCACAAAAGGGCGAAAAAATACCGGAGGGTTGGGCTATAGACAAAGAAGGACGCGTCACCACAGACCCTAAAGCCGCGCTTGAGGGGGCAGTGCTTCCTTTTGGGGGAGCCAAGGGCTCTGCCATAGCCATACTGATAGACGTTTTATCCGGGATATTGACGGGGGCATCTTTTGGCCCCCATCTCGGCGATCTGTATCGCAACTTCCAAGACAAACAGGATATCGGGCACGCATTTTACGCGATCGATCCTGCTTCTTTTGGTGACGCTGAGGTTTTTAAGGCCAGAATTGACCAGATGATAGACGAGATCAAAGCTCTTCCGCCTGCGCACGGATTTGACGAGGTGTTCATCCCCGGAGAGATCGAATTTAGGAACGAAGAAAAACGAAGGGCAGAGGGCATCCCGCTAGCCGAGGAGACGGAAAAGGATCTAATTGATCTCGCGAGGGAGCTGGGAGTCATCTGGCCAGAGACGCTTCCTTAGGTCATTTTTTGGAGGTTGGTTTTTCTGAGGGTCAACTCGTTTGGCCCTCAGAAGGACTCCAAAGCCTCCTTATTATGCGCTCCTCTTCGCGCACATTTTTCCTCTATGCGCTTGACTCTGTGCAGCAAGGCTGCCCTTTCTTCCTTGAAGTTCCAGATGAGCGGTCTCAGTTCCATCAAGGCCTGGAGCGCCCTGCGGGCGTAGGCGAGCGCCAGGTCTAAGTCTTTAAGGTGATGTTCATAAATCTTGGAGAGTTCTACGAGGCATTCGATCGATCGCGGCTCAAGCTGCAGGAGCTCCTCGAAAAGAACTGCCGCCTCTTCGTAGCGCCCAGCCAATTTATGGGCATATGCGAGCCGCTTCAATGGTTCGTCGGCTCGAGCCATTTCCTCCACGGCTTTCCTCCAGAGCGCAAATGCCTTTTCTTGGCTCCCTTTAGAGGCCCAAAGGTCGCCGGCTTTGAGCCCTTCATGGGGTTTCCCATGCCCCTCCAATAAGGACGCCAACTTTCCTTTCAAAGCTGCAAGCGACACTATGTCCATATAGTTGTGGTAAAATACGCCACTTAAGCGCGAGGCATCTCCGTCGGTCAGGAAAGCATGATAGAGCTCCGGGATTAACCAACCCGGAATATCTTGCGATTCGCGCTCCACGCCCAGCGCGTAACGCTCCACGTCGCCGAGCGAACACGATGGAAAAACTCCGCGCCAGAATGACCTGGCGAGGTGCAACAGGTCCAAGTGTCCCTGTACCTGCTCCGGGAAAGGGAGGCGGTTCAAGATAAAACGCCCCTCGAGCAAGGGGATGTCGAAGCGCTTCCCATTGTACGTTACAAACCCCACTTCTTTGGGGATGACCCTGCGTAGATGATAAAGCCATGAGCTTTCATATTGGGGCGAGGTTAAAAATAGCTGGCGCACGATTAGGACTTCTCCTTCTATCGTCCCCACCCCTGCCATAAAGGCATAAGTCCCTGTGCCTCCCGCCAACCCGGTCGTCTCTACGTCTAAGAGCGTAGCCTCCTCCGCTGCCCCCCAGGGGGCAAGCGTCTTTATGGCATCGCGGACGTTTTGAAGGCTTACTTTCCCGTGGCGTGACGACAATGAGATGGAATGTTCGCAGAGATATACCCCTTGGTCGAGCCACTCCCCAGGAGGCAGGCCTTTGGGTTGAGTTTGAGCCGTGCAAATTTTTGCTTCGTTCACCCGGCCCAAGACCTTTTCGAGTTTAGACAGCATGTCGCTCACGACGATTTCACCTCTAAATGACCTCGAAAGACGAAAGGAGCCTTCTCGCCGTCTCTTTAGCGTTTATGGAGGCTCCAAGCGCTCCTACGCAGGCTGGACATCCCTTCTCGCATGGGCACGACACGACTGATTCGGTGGCAGCTTTTATGAGGGCCTTCCTCAAGCCGAACGCTGCCTCGGCGAGCCCGACGCCGCCAGGCGTGTTATCGGCCAAATATACTGCCGGCTTGTTGAGAAACGGATCCTTTACCATGCTGTGCACCTGGAGATCTCTTCTGTCGCACATTAGAAAGAGCGGTGCCACACCGCGCAGCAGATGGGCCAACCCTGCCAGCGCCGAGCTCTGGCTGTCTTTATCCATGAGAGACAAGACGGCCTCGGCTGGGGTGAACCAGCACGCCGTGGTATGCATCTGCTCTTCTTTCATGTGGACATGGCCGTAACCCACATTTTCATGAGTTGCGAGTTTTATCTTTTTGTAGATTGTAGGATGTGCGGCGAGCAATACCTCTCCCCAACCCCAATCCTCAGCCTCTTCGAAGACGTCCAGGACCTGTAGTCGCACGGCGAGCTCGGCATCGGTGTAATAATCTGTTTTTACTTCTTTCACATAACAGCGCATCCCCTCCTCATCCAGCTCCATAACCTGGTAGCTCTTTCCGCCGTGGAAATAGATTGCTTCAGGGTGTATGAGCATGGGAGCGCTCGGCCGGTCCACTTCGCCTATGACTGTTGGTTTGGCGACGTCCGTGATGTCCACGATGACGTAGTTCTCGCTCGTGGCGCTGCGGAGTGAAATTGCCTCCGCCGGAAATGAATCTGCCTGCCAGTGATATCGCCCTCCGGCTTGGTGTAAAACCCCTTGCCTTTCGAGATAGGTTAGAATCTCGTCTATATTTGCGTTACCGAAGCGCTCGTCTGCTGAGAACGGCAACTCAAAGGCACTGCACTTCACATGGTTTGCGAGGACGTAGAGGTTTTGGGGGTTGAGGCGTGCCCGCTCTGGAGATGCTCCGAAGAAATACCTCGGGTTTGAAGCTAAAAACTGATCCAAGGCGAAGGATGAAGCGACCATGACCGCTGCGGATAGATCAGAGCGGCGTCCTGCCCTGCCCATTTGCTGCCAAGTGGAAGCCACGCTTCCAGGGTAGCCGTGGAGCACGGCGAGCTCCAGCGATCCTATATCTATGCCGAGCTCCAAGGCATTTGTGCTAACCACGCCGAGGAGTTTCCCTTCTCTCAAGCTGCGCTCTATTTCCCTGCGTTCCTTTGGCAAATATCCGCCCCTGTAGCCGGCGACCAAATCGCCCGGAAGGCCCCGCTTAGTCAAGCCTTGGCGTATATAGGTCAACAGGAGCTCCACGTCGAGCCTGGATCTGGTAAAGGTTATTGTGCTGATATTGCGGCTTATTGCTTCAACTGCTATGTTTGTCGCTTCGAAGATCGAGGAAGCGCGTATGCCGAGCGAGCGGTTTATCATGGGAGGGTTATATAGCAGTATGCGCTTCTCCCCCGTGGGAGCCCCGCTATCCGAAATGAGCTCCACAGGCTCTTCGATCAGCGTTTCCGCCAACTCTTTTGGGTTTGATACGGTGGCAGAGCAGCACAAAAATACCGGATGAGAGCCGTAGAAGGCGCAGATCCTCTTGAGCCTACGGATGACATTGGCCACATGAGAACCGAAGATTCCCCTATAAATGTGCAGTTCATCCAGTACGACGTATCGGAGGTTTTCAAAGAGCTTGACCCATTTGGTGTGATGGGGCAATATCCCCGTGTGAAGCATATCGGGGTTCGTTATCACGATGTGTCCCGCAGCGCGCATCTTCTTCCTTGCGCTTGGTGCCGTGTCGCCGTCGTAAGTGAAAGTCAAAATTTGCACGCCTACCTCTTCGATGAGAGCGTAAAGCTCGGCCAGCTGATCTTGGCTCAAGGCCTTCGTCGGGAAGAGATAAAGAGCCCTTGAAGATTCATCGTTCAGGATGGACTGGATGACTGGCACGTTATAGCATATGCTTTTGCCCGAGGCCGTGGGCGTAGCGATGACCACGTTTTTACCGGCTAAGATTCGCGAAATGGCATCGCTCTGGTGGGAGTAGGGTCGCTCGATCCCTCTGGATCTAAGTGCTTCTATGAGGCGCGCGTTGAGGGCAGGCCAATCGCCGAAACGAGCCGGCTTTGCCGGGATCGCTTCATCGGAGGCTATATCTCCCCGGAGGGAGTAAATCCACTGGATAAAGCTCTCGA
>NZ_JADEVE010000220.1 GCF_016125955.1 Acetomicrobium sp. S15 = DSM 107314
ACTCTTTCCGGCAACACTCAAGAACAAGGCATATCACATGCTGGACATTGGAGAGCATGTAGTTTGCGCCTTCTTGGATAACGGCTTGGAAAAGGGGGTCATTTTGGGCGCGATATACAGCGGGCCGGACGCCGTTCCCAGGACGGCCGTAGTTTGGCACCTGGGGCGGCTCGTGGAGCCTGCGACCTATGCCATGCCCGCAATAATTACGAACAAGGGAAAACCCTTGAGAGATCACATACGATTCGACGGAATGACCTATGTCGCCCACTGTCTTACCCTCCTGAGCAGCCGCAATAGCTCTATGCAGTGACTCCAGGGTAACCATAAGCAGTGCCTCTTTCCT
>NZ_JADEVE010000221.1 GCF_016125955.1 Acetomicrobium sp. S15 = DSM 107314
GTATCTGGATAGCCTCAAAACCCCCTTAAAGAAAATTTCATCCAAAAGGGATTGTCGGAGTGGTTGCCCTTTTCGTCAATTGTGGGGAAACAATGAGATTTCGAAGAGATTATTTTTGAGGAAAACCGGGGGGTTGACAAAGGCGTTACAGGTGTGTAAGATACATCAAAATTGAGATTTTATGGCGGAAGGGGAGCAAAAGGTGATCGATCTGCCGCGTAACAGCGGTTCCGCGCATGCATACTTTAACTATTACTTTAGCTACGGCCAGTGGCGATATTATTACGCCAGTGGCCTTCCAATGCGTGGAAATCGATCACCGGCATGCCGAGGCGGTCCATAGAGTAAAGCTAAAGTAGCCTAAGCATACGAGTAACAAGATAAAGTAAAGAGATAGCCGGAGTTCGGTTTCCACATCCGAACCCGGCTATTTTGTTATATAAAGGGAGGGCATGAGCGATGAAAAGAGTGGTAGTGAAGATGAGAAAGAGCGCGACGAAATTGGAAGTGGCTCAAGCGTTGCGGTTGATGGAGTGCAGAAACTTAGAAGCCCGCTTCGTCAATCATCCGGATGGGTGCATGGTAGTTGCGGAGGGGGAGGTAAGGGACCTCTCTTGGCTGGAAGATTTGGCGGGGGTGGAGGAGGTTGTCGAGACCAAATCGGCCTTTCCCTTGGCGAGCCTCGATGTGAGGACGACGCCCACGACAGTTTCTCTCGCACCAGGCGTGTGGATTGGCGGCGGCGAGGTGGCCGTGATCGCCGGGCCCTGTGCCGTGGAGGATAGGGATCAGATTTTGACGACGGCTGAATCGGTAAAAGCATCAGGCGCCAAGGCTTTAAGGGGCGGGGCATACAAACCCAGGACAAACCCTTATTCGTTCCAGGGCCTCGGAAGCGAAGGCATATCGCTCTTGGAGGAGGCGCGATCTCTCACTGGGCTTCCGATCGTTACGGAAGTTATGGCCCCTGAGGACGTGGAGTGGCTCCTGCCTCACGTGGATGTCTTTCAGGTGGGTTCGAGGAATATGCAAAACTTTTCTCTCCTGAAGACGTTGGGCAGGGTGGACAAGCCGGTCTTGCTCAAGCGCGGCATGATGGCCACCATAGACGAGTGGCTCCAGGCAGCTGAGTACGTATTGGCCGGTGGAAATTCTAACGTCATCTTATGCGAGCGCGGCATACGCTGCTTTGAAAAGCGCACCCGTAACGTTTTAGATCTCAGCGCGGTTCCTCTTATAAAATCACTGAGCCACCTCCCCATCGTAGTGGATCCGAGTCATGGCACCGGATGCAGAAACCTCGTCCCGAGCATGAGCCTGGCTGCGATCGCTGCGGGCGCCGATGGCCTGATCGTAGAGGTTCACCCCAACCCAGAGAAGGCCTTGAGCGACGGCGATCAGTCTTTGACGCTCTCTGAGTTCGCATTGCTCATGGAAGCCGTGAGACAGCTCGCTTCTGTCCTGCCCGGACGGGCAAAGGAGGAGGTTTTATGCAGCTCCGCTTCGGTAGCGTAGGCGTAGCAGGGGTGGGGCTCATAGGCGGGTCGATATCGCTTCGCCTGCTCCGGGACGGCCTGGCGGACGAGGCGAGGGGTCTGGATGTAGACGCCTCGGCCCTCGATTTTGCCCGCTCGCACGGCATCATATCTAATGTTTCTTCTTCTGAGAGTGAATTTATGCGCGGTCTGGAGGTTTTGATCATAGCTACGCCGATCGGACAAATGGAGGAACTGAGTCTGAAGCTCATTCCTCACGCAGGAGGCGATCTTAAAGTCGTAATCGACGTGGGGAGCACGAAGGCAGTCGTGGGAAAGCGGTTAAGCGAGATCTGGGGTGAAATATACGTAGGACTGCATCCCATGGCCGGCAAAGAGCTCGTGGGCCCCCAAAATGCGTCGCCCGACCTATTCGAGGGCGCCTGCTGTGCCATCGTGCCACAGCCTCCTACTTCTGAAAAGGCTTTATCTATTGCATTTGAGCTCGCCAGGGCTATAGGTGCTTCTCCCATCCGGATGAGCCCAGAGGAACACGACGCCATAGTAGCGTGCACGAGTCATCTGCCCATGTTTTTGGCCATTGCCCTGTCTGCTGCAGTTGGTGCCGAAAAGCACCGCCTTCCGCTCCTGCCGAAGCTAGTAGCCGGCGGCTTCCGCGACACAACGCGCGTTGCATCGGGTTCACCCTGGCTTGTTTCCGACGTCTGGGCCACCAATGCATCTAACATACTTCCGCTCTTGGACAGGGTCATCCAATTGCTCTGCAAAGTTAAGACGTCTTCGCCCGAGGAGATCGAAGCCCTCGCCCGAGACGCCAAGGCCGCGAGGGAGGAAATCCTCTTGAATGCACCATCGAGGTGGACGATATGAGGCGCATATCGCCTGCGACGGGGGTGAGGGGGAGGGTCGCCCCTCCTGGCGATAAATCCATATCTCACAGGGCCGCCATATTTGGCGCGCTCTCGTACTCCGGGATCGAAGTGGAAAATTTCTCCCCCGGCGCTGATTGCGCCAGCACGCTGCGCTGCCTCAAACTGCTCGGTTGCGACGTGGAACGAAAGGGTGGGCACGTGCGTGTGAGTTGCGAGGTTTTACGCGAGCCAGAAGAGGTGCTCGATGCCGGAAACTCCGGCACCACGGCTCGGTTGTTATGCGGCTTTATAGCGGGAGCACAAGATATATTTGCTGTAATCACGGGCGATTCCAGCCTCAGGAGGCGTCCCATGGATAGGGTCGCAAGGCCCCTTTTGGCCATGGGAGCCAGCATAACGGGTCGCGAGCACGGGAATAAGCTTCCCCTTGCGCTTCGTGGGCGACGGCTGTCGGGTGGGGAGCACATCCTTCCCGTGGCGAGCGCTCAGGTCAAGTCGGCGCTGCTTATAGCTGGTCTGTCGGCTCAGGGCAGCACTACTGTAATAGAACCGTCCCCTACGAGGAATCACACAGAGCTTCTCCTCAATTTCCTCGGTGTACCCATAGAGAGCGAGGGCAACAGGGTTACAGTTTACCCCTGTTGCGATCTGCCGGGCGGCAAGTGGCGCATCCCAGGAGATTTTTCGTCCGCTGCCTTTTGGATCGTGGCCGCCGCCATATTGCCGGAGTCCGAACTTCTCATCGAGGGCGTGGGGGTCAACCCGACACGCACGGGGTTGCTTTCCGTCTTGAAGCGCATGGGCTTAAATATAGAGATGAGAGAAAAAGGCACTTCAGGCGGAGAGCCCGTAGCTGACATATTGGTAAAGCCCTCGTCCCTCGAGGGGACAAAAGTTACGCCTGACGAGGTTCCTCTCATGATAGACGAACTGCCGATCCTTGCCGTGGCTGCCGCTCGAGCTAATGGCTTGACGGAGGTGAGGGGGGCCGTAGAACTGCGCGTAAAGGAAAGCGATCGCATTCGCTCAATGGCCATAGGTTTGAGGAAACTCGGCGTCGATATAGAGGAACTGTCCGATGGATGGAAGATCCGCGGGCCGGCCAATATTGTCGGCGGCAGGGTCAGGTCTTACGGCGACCACCGCGTTGCCATGGCTTTGGCCGTGGCCGCTCTATTCTCCGCTGAACCTGTAGAAATAGCAGGCGATGCCTGCGTAGATATTTCATATCCCGGCTTTTTTGATGTGCTTGAAGGGCTATCTTTAAGGAGAGAGAATTCATGATAGATGCGAACACCTCCCTCATCGCCCTGTTGGGAAATCCCATCAGCCACAGCTTATCGCCGCGCATGCACATGGCCGCAATTTCCCACCTGGGGCTCAACATCTGCTATCTCGCTTTCTGCGTACCCGAGTCCCGCTTCGAGTCGGCCTTCTGCGGATTGGAGGCGCTCGGAGCAATGGGCGCCAACATTACCATACCGTTCAAGGAGCGCGCCTTTGCTTTGGTCGATCACTCAGACATCTCTGCTGAAGCGACTGGCGCCGTGAACACGATAGTATTTGCCGAGAACGGCTCCGTGGGCTACAACACTGACGTAATTGGAATAAAAGAAGCTTTGAAGTCGTTGGGGCACACGTCGGGGAGCGCCCTGCTTTTGGGCGCTGGCGGCGCCTCGCGGGCGGCACTCCATGTCCTGGCGGAGAGCGGTTTTTCTCCGATATGGATTGTCAATAGAAGCGAAGATCGCGTCCAGAAGCTCATAAAGGGCCTCAAGAAACGCCTTCCGGATGCTGAAATCGAGGTTTTGCCCTTCGGCAATTTTCCTCCGTCTCCATCGGTCGTCATAAACGCGACATCGCTCGGCCTGCAGGGCAACCCTTACCCGGAGGGTTTCGTCGATTCTCTCTTGGGCGCGGCGGATTGTGCGAAAGTGCTGGACCTCGTATATTCGCCCCATGGTGCCACGCCCCTCGTGGATGCCGCCAGAAGGCGCGGCATGGCCGCGATCGACGGGATAGAGGTGCTCCTTCATCAGGGAGCAGCCGCCTTTGAGCTGTTTACCAAGGAAAAGGCGCCCCTCGACGTGATGCGGCGCGCCATCGAATCGCGAAGCGGAGGCGAAGAGGCATGACGGCGTTGCGCTTCCTCACGAGCGGCGAGTCTCACGGCCTCGGTTACTTAATCGTTGTCGAGGGACTGCCGGCCGGCCTCGAGGTGAGGCTCGACAGGGTAAAGGAAGAGTTGGCCAGGCGGCGGAGGGGGTTTGGGCGCGGCGAGCGCATGCGGATCGAGCGCGACCTCTTAGAGATATGGGGAGGGGTGAGGGATGGCGTCACGACAGGCGCTCCCGTGGGATTAGCGCTCAAAAACTCCGAATGGGAGCTGTGGAAGTCGGCCCTCGACCCGCAGAAGATCGAGAAGGAGGAGGCAGAATCGAAAAAGATAACGCGTCCGCGCCCCGGCCATGCGGATCTCTCTGGGGCGATCAAATACAGCCACAGGGACATGAGAAACGTCCTTGAGAGGGCGAGCGCGAGGGTCACGGCCGCCTGGACGGTAGCTGGCACCCTTGGGCGCTTGCTGCTTGAACTCTTGGGAGTTGAAGTCAGGGGCGCTGTCACCTCCATAGGCGGTGTATGCGTGGCTCCGCCACAGAGCGAGTCGGAGTGGGCTTTTGCCAGAAATTCCTCTATGGGGTCTCCTCGCCCTGAGGACGAAGAGCTGCTCGAGAGGGTTGTGAGGTCGGCGATGGAGAGAGGAGACAGCGTCGGCGGGACGTTCGTGATATCGGCCGTGGGCTTGCCGCCGGGCATCGGCTCATATGTCGAGTGGGACCGACGGTTGGACGGCCGCCTAGCCGCAGCCCTCATGGCTATCCCCGCCATAAAGGGCGTGGAGGCGGGCGACGGCTTTTCTTTAGCGGATCGCTTGGGAAGCGAGGTGCACGACGAGATCCTTCTCCGCGACGGGGGACTCGCCCGGGCCACGAACAGAGCGGGAGGCCTCGAGGGCGGCATGACGAACGGCGAGGAGGTCGTCGTCAGAGCGGCCATGAAACCTATACCCACGATTAAAAACCCCTTAAGGACTGTCGACATTGAGACCGGGATGGTTATGACGGCCCATGCGGAAAGAAGCGACACCTGTGCCGTGCCGGCGGCCTGCGTAGTAGGGGAGGCGATGGCTGCCTGGACCTTGGCGGTGGCGGTCCTCGAGCAGTTCGGCGGCGATACTGTCGATGAGCTAAAAAGCAGATTTACGCTTTATCGCGAAAGGGCGAAGGGGTTCCTCGATGGTTAGGCAAAAGATATTCCTCGGAGGGTTCATGGCAGCGGGGAAGACGGCAGTAGGCCGGGAGTTGGCGAGGCGGCTTCGCCTTCCCTTCGTCGATACGGATAGCCTGGTAGAGGCGCAGGCGCACATGGAAATCCATGAGATCTTTTCCAGGCACGGTGAGGGCGCCTTTAGGTCGCTCGAGGCCAAGGTCGTCGAGGAGGTCTGCTCTTTGGAGGGCGTGATCGTGGGGCTCGGAGGTGGCGTGCTGGCAAACGACGAGCTAAAGCGCAAGGTATTATCCAGTGGCGTCTTGGTCGTCTTGGATGTGACGCCTGATACCGTCCGCCGCCGCGTCGAAAATGAGAAGGGCAGACGCCCGCTCCTCGAGAGGGAAGACATAGAATCCCTCATGAGCCGAAGGCAATCGGCATATGCAGAAGCACATCTCCACGTCAAAACCGACGATCGCTCCGTTGAAGATGTGGCCGAAGAGATCATCGGGGCCTTGAACCTCAGCGAGCCTGAAGACGAGTCTGATTTCCACGTCCTTTGGGGGAGGACCGAAGGGAGAAGCTATCCTGTCGTCGTAGGCAGAGGGGTCATATCGCGCTACAGAGAGATAGTGCCGGACTTGGATCCGGTGCCACCCTTCTTAGTGAGCGACTATATGACGGGGGCTCTCTACGCCGATCTCTTGGGTGAGAGAAAGGGGCTCTTTCTCCTGCCCAGGGGCGAGGAGGCTAAGACCCTGAGGGAGCTCGAAAGGCTTTACGCCGCACTTGCAGAGTGTGGCGTCGACCGCTCTTGCTGGATCATGGCGCTCGGGGGAGGTACGGTGGGAGATCTCGCCGGCTTCGCCGCGGCTACGTGGATGCGAGGCATAGACGTGGTGCAGTGTCCTACCACGCTCTTGGCGCAGGTCGATAGCTCCATAGGCGGCAAGACCGCTATAGATCTTCCCCAAGGCAAGAACCTCGTGGGGGCGTTCCATCAACCGAGGGCCGTCGTTGCAGATGTGGACTTTCTCCAGACCCTCCCCGAGAGGGAATATCGGCAGGGGTTGGGAGAGGTCGTGAAATATGGCCTCGGCGAGGATTTTCCCTTCTTTCGCTGGCTTTTGGACAACGTCTTTAGGCTGATTCAAAGGGATCCCCTTTGTCTTGAAGAGGTCGTGAGGCGGTGCATTGCGATGAAGTTGGCCGTCGTGGAGGCCGACGAGAGGGAGCAGGGCGACCTTCGCAGTAGACTCAATTTAGGGCATACCGTTGCCCATGCCTTGGAGGCCTCGTCCGGCTATGGCGGGTGGAAGCACGGTGACGCCGTAGCTGTGGGCCTGGTCGTGGCTACTCGCCTGGCGTGCATGGTGGGCGAATGCGGCGAAGATCTCTTGGGCGACCTCGTCAACCTCTTGCGCTCTTTGGGATTGCCCACGGCGCCGGATCGGCCATGGGAGGAGATCGTCCCTTACTTGATGCGCGATAAGAAGTTCCGCCGCGGCAGACCTCGCTTGGTCATACCGAGGGAGGGAAAGGTTTGTTCCGTGCGCGACGATATATCGCTTGAGCTGTTGGAGCGCGCCTATAACGATGTGCGCGCCAGGGAGGCGGCGGTCTTATGAGGCCCCTGCCCAAGGAGCCCGTATATTTGCGGGACAGGGTGATAGGGGCAGCTCGCCCGGCGATCTGCATACCGCTCGTCGCAACGGATAGAGAAGATGCGCTGGAAGAAGCGAAAAACATGGTCTCCCTCTCGCCCGATGTGGTGGAGGCGAGGGCGGACTTTTGGAGCGAATCCTCGAGCTTAGATGCCGCCTGTGCCCTTCTTTCTGATGTCAGGCAGATCTTGGGCGACATCCCGCTATTGTTGACGTGCAGGAAAAAAGAAGAGGGGGGATACAGGCATATCGATCAAGATAAAAGGATTTCGCTCTACGAGAGGGCCGTTGCGATGGGCATTGCTGACGCTGTCGACGTGGAGCTATCCTGCGGCCAAGAGGTCATCGGCAGAGTGAAGGAGGTTGCCCGCTCGTATGGCGTGGCCCTCGTGGTCTCCTTCCACGACTTCGATGCCGTTCCTCGCAATATGGAAATCGTGGAAGTGTTGGAAAGGGAGTTCGAGGCTGGGGCGGACATCGCAAAGGTGGCCGTCATGATAAATTCGCACGAAGAGGGGCTTGAGCTGCTCGCCTCTACGCTCGAGGCGCGGCGCAGATACACGAAGCCTATAGCGGCAGTTGCCATGGGCGAGATGGGCGCTTTCTTGCGCCCTTTGGGATGTTTTTTCGGCTCAGACCTGACCTTTGCCTCCTCCGGCAGGGCATCCGCCCCGGGGCAGCCGCCATTTGAGGTGATTAAGCGTTACATGGACATGTTGTTTGGCTTTGTGGAATAGCTCGCCTTCTCCCGTATGAGGCCGTAAGGTCTGAAATTGAGGATTAAAAGCAACACTAAACCCATCAGCAGATATTGAAGCCAAACCGGGTCGAAGGGTAGGAAGGAAAGGGCATATTTGTAGGAGACAATCAGTTTTTGCAGCGTTATAAAGGCAAAGGTGCCGAGGAGCACCCCTAAGTTGCTCCCACTCCCGCCGAAGACCACCATTACCCAAGGGAGAAAGGTCCAATCGAACCGGCCCAGGGCGCTCGGGGCTACGCCCGATGTATAGAAGGCATACATTGCCCCGGCTAAACTGCATATGATGCCACCGGCTACGAGGACGTTCAGCCTGATCTTCGTCACGTCCTTGCCGAGCGATGCCCCGGCATCCGGATTATCCCTCACCGCCCGGAGCACCCTTCCCATGGGCGACCTTTCTATGGCGCTCAAGTAGACCCATACAACTAAGGCCATGGCGCAGTTGGCGAGTGACGCTACGGCGAACCGGTGGTCCAAAGACCACGCCCATACATCGGGAACCTGTACCCCCAAGGGGCCACCTACCAATGGCTCGTAATTCCCGCCTATGATTGCCAATACCTCTCCTAAGGCCAATAGCGATATAGCTAGGTAGTCTCCTCCGAGCCTCACGGCCGGGTAGCCGGACAAAAGCCCTAAGAGGGCACCGATCGCCGCGGCAACGAGGAGGGTTGCAATTAAGATGCCCATGGCCATCGATGGGTTCTGTTGCAAAGACTGGTTTATTTGGGAGTTTATTATCACGTTATTCCATATCATGTCTTTGGCGAGGCTCGAATCCACACGAAAGAGTCGCATTCCCATCCTTACGGGGAGCCATCCCGCAACATACGCCCCTCCCGTGAACGAGAGCACCAATCCGAAATTTGCTATGCCCGTGTAGCCGAGCTGCAGGCGCAGGCTCAGATTTAACGTCAGGTATATGCCGAAGATGGCAAGCAAGTCCACCAGGAACAATAGCCACTGTTCGCTCATTTGCCTTTATCCCCTTTTCATGCTGAATCCGCTCAAGCCCTGGGGCAAAAATTGAAGGGTCAGCACCAATACGATCATTGGGATCAGATCCTTATAAGGTATAACTTGCGGCCCGATCCATGAGGATAACAGGTCTATTCCATAGATTTGGGTGAACCCCAGGACTACGCCAGCCAGCAGCGGGCCGTACATCTTACCTGTACCGCCGAATATGCTTACGGCAAACATCGTAGCTATCATGGTCGTGCCTATGCTGGGGTTGCACTGGAAGCGCAGCGGCAGGAGGCATCCGGCGAGGCCCGTGGCTCCCCCCGCCAGACACCAAGAGAGGAGCGACAGGCCCCTGGCATTTGCCCCCATCACCGTCGCCAAGACGGGTTGGTCCACCATCGCCCTCAGCGCTAGTCCGGTCCTGGTGTATTGCAGAAAGATGTAATAACTACCGGTGACGAAGGCCAACGCAGCCCAGGAAACCCAGAGGACCCCTGGTTGCCCCCACAGGTAGAAATCCAAACGCGTGAGCAAAAAGCTCTTGGCTGATATATGGAAGACGTTTTGTAGGTAGTCGCCATAGATGTTGATTGCGGCCGTGAGGACGAGGCTTATGGCTATCGTGACCACCAATAGCAGTATTGTGGAGGCGCCCTTTGCCCTTATCGGCTCGACGCCGACAAAGAAGACGAGGCCGCTTAAAGCCGCGCAGACGAGGAACGCTATAGGGAGAGTCAGATATGGATTCCACGCCAAGGTGGCCGTGAGCGTGAGGGTCACGTAAGATCCCACGGTTACCACTTCACCATGAGCCACATTCCACACGCCCGTGGTCCTTCGTATGAGGGTGAGCCCAAATCCCATGAGGCCGAGCAACGCAGAGTAGGTCAAAGCGTCAACCAGTAAAGCCAATATTTACCCCCCTTCCCCTTCACGACAACCCCAGGTAGGTCTTCATGATGTCGGAGCGGGACATGAGATCCTCCGGCTTCCCGGAGAGCATCACCCTTCCGCTGACCAATAAAGAACAGCGATCCACCACATTCAATATTTTCTTCAAGTTTTGCTCGACTATAAGCATGCTCAGATGCCCTTCATCCTTCAATTTCCCGATCAGCTCGGCGATCTCTCCGGCGGCGACCGGTGAGAGGCCGGTGGTGGGCTCGTCCATGAGCAGGAGCTTCGGTTTGCTCATGAGGGCCGAGGCCAGTGCGACCATTTGCCTCTCGCCTCCGCTCAGTGTGCCTGCTGTTCTGCGAAAGAATGCCTTTACCGGCTTCACCAGGGACAACACCTCTTCAATTTGTCCCTTGACTTCCCTCGCGGGCAGGGCAAGTCCTCCCATCTTCAGGTTTTCTACTACCGACATACTGGGGAAAACGTTGCCCTCTTGTCTCAAGTACGCGATCCCATTCCTTGCCACCCTGTAAGGTCTCTCATGGCCGATCTCCTTGCCGTTGAAGGTGATGCTGCCCGAAGATATGTCGGCCAGGCGAAAGATGGCGTTTAAGAGCGTGGTCTTGCCGCTGCCGTTCGGCCCAGCTATAGCTACAGCCTCACCTTCACCACATTCGAGGCTCACGTCATAGAGGACGTGGATGGCGCCATACCCGGCGTTCAACCCGTCGAGGCGCAAGAGATGGTTCATTCTCCGAGATACACCTCCTTCACCCGACTGTCGCCCAAGACCCGATCTACGCTACCTTCCGATATGAGCGCGCCCTGGTGCATCACATAAACGTAGTCGGCGTATCTGAGGGCTATGTCGAGCCTGTGCTCAATCACTAAGAAGGTGAGGCCGCGCTCATCCCGCAGGTGAACGAGGAGGGAGAAGACCTCGTCGGCCATCACTGGATCCACTCCGCAGATGGGTTCATCCAGGATTACGAGCTTGGCGTTGGCCATGAGGGCCCTCCCTAATTCTGTGAGTTTTATGTGGCCTGTGGAGAGCGAGGTCACTATCACATCCCAATAGGGGAGAAGCCCCAAAGCCTTGGCCACGCCGAAGGCGCGACACATGCCTTCCTCTTCCCTGGTTTTCCACCGTCCTTTGAATGCACACCAGATGAGCGACTCTCCGGGGCCTGTATCGCAGGCCACAAGCAGGTTGCCGAGGACGCTCAAGCTGCTGAAGGGGGCAGGGAGTTGAAACGACCGCACCATCCCCTCCCTGCATATGCGGTGCATGGGCCAGCCGGTGATGTCTCTGTTCTCAAAGTAGATCTGGCCGCCGTCCGGCCGCAGAAAGCCGGTGATGACGTTCACCAGGGTGGTCTTGCCGCTGCCGTTCGGCCCTATGAGCAGGGTGATCTTTTCTCTCGCTATAGAAAGGCTCACCCCGTTTACGGCTTTGAGCCCGCCGAAGCTCTTGCTCACGTCGCGGATGCGCAATATCCCTTCGGGCATCTACATTCCTCCGTGTGCATATTTAAGGAGGTATAACCCTGCGCTGCAATCCAGCGCAGGGTTATACGGCTGCCTATTTTGAGGATGCTTCAGAGAGGCTCCCTGTGGCTGCGTCATACTCGAAGAGCTTGACCCAAGAGGGCTTGCCTTCGATATCTTTTACTGCGAAGAAGTCGACGTTGAGCGCCTTCCTGTCGCCGAGCTCGTCGAGCTCGGTCCAGCCGCTGACGCCGTAGTAGTTGTAGGCCACGTGGGGGAGTGCGGCCTTCACTGCCTCACCGTCGCCGGATTGAGCGCACAGTGCGGAGAGGGCGGCAAGCCAAGCGCAGTCGTACGCCACTAGGCTGTAGATGTCGAGCGTCTCGCCTATCCGCTCCTGTGCGTACTTCAGGAGATCCTCTTTCTTCGCGGATGCGGGGGCCGAATACATGGGGGAAATTATTGAGACCTTCGACGCCACCTCTCCAGCGTCGCGCAGTATAACGCTGCTGTGGGCCACGGCGTCGCCGCCCGTCCATGTGAGCGAAAGGAGCGGGCTCTTTCTCGCTTGTGCTTGGCTCAAAACCTGGGCCAGGTCTTCCCACGTGAGCGTCACGACCGCGACTTTCTGGGTTCCGACTTCCTTCACCGCGGGCTCTACAGCCCTTTCGAGCGCCGAAAGCTCGCCGGAGAACTCCCTCGTCCCTCCTGCAAACTCCACGCGTTCCAAAATCTTCCCACCGCGCGCCTGGAACTCCTCGACGAAGCGGTTCGCTATTGATATATCACAGGGATCCTTCCTCACCAGAAGGGCCACATGCGTAAAGCCCAGATGCTCGATTAGTTCTGCGAGGGCCACCCCCTCCATGTCGTCGTGCGGTATGGGCCTGAAGACGTAATCGTTAGGAACGCCGAGCTCGGCCACGGTGGAGAAGGAGGAGACCACGGCAATCTTGTTAGCATTGGCGTAGCCCATGATCAAACGCGTGTCGGCGCTGTCTAAGAGCCCCACTACGACCTTCACCCCTTGTGCGGCCATGGCTTTGAGCTTCTCTAACGTCACGTTGGCCTTGGTCTCCGTGTCCTCGTAGAGAAATTTGAAGGTGATCGGCAAATTCGCCTCAGAGATAAACTTCGCTATGTCCGCCTCAGCCTTCTCCAGGGCCACCCTGCCCCTCGTTCCGTAACTGGCGAAGTCTCCTGTGAGTGGCACGAACGCCCCTATCGAAACGATCTGTTTTTCGGCCGACCACGCTGGAGCGCACAGCGACGCGATCAAGAATACCGACAGCAGGATACACCAACGGAACTTGCTACTCATCCCTCATCACCCCTTTATGTACCTTTTTACAGGGAGACCTCTAAGCCCACCTTCGCTTCGAGAGCCCTCTTGTAGATCTCCCTGGCAGTGACTACGTCCTGGACTCCTATCCCCACCGTCTTGAAGACTGTTATTTCTTCATCATTGCTGCGCCCCCTTGTGTGTGCGGCCACCAGCTCTCCTATCTCTCCTGAGATGATAGAGGCGTCAAAAAACCCTTCTTTAATGGGTATGATGAAGTCGCCCGCCTCCGATAACACCGCTTCCCGCGAATCCACGAACACCCTGTCGGCCCTCTTGAGGAGGTCTGGGGGGAGCTCTTGCATTTGAGGCGTATATGAACCTATGCCGTTGACATGAGCGCCGTCCTTGACTTTGGCTCCGGGGAAGACTGGCGCCTTGGAAGTGGTGACCGTGGTTATCACATCGGCGCCATCTACGGCCTCTTCGGGCGCCCTTGCAAGCGCAATTCTCACGCCCCTTTTGCCCCATTTCTCTCCCGCGCTTCGGACAAGGCTTTGAGCTCTGGTAACGTCAACATCGAAGACCCTTATCTCCTTCAGCCCTCTGACGGTCAACATGGCCTCAAGTTGGTAGAGGGCCTGTCCTCCAGCTCCGATTATGGCGCCCACCGCTGCATCTTTGCGAGATAGGAGGTCTGTGGCTGCTCCTGCAGCTGCCCCGGTGCGAAGCTGCGTGAGGTACGTACCGTCCATGATCGCGCATACTTCTCCGGTCTGTGGCTCCAAGAGCACCATTGTAGCTGGGACCGCCGGGCGCCCGACCTTCACGTTGTTGGGAAATACGGATACGATTTTAACTCCCAGGGACTCCGTCTCCTCGACGTAGGCGGGCATAAAGAGCGCTCCTCCAGCGTATTTCGGCACGCCGATGTTGGTCCTCAAGGGCACAGCCGCCTTCCCTTCGGAGAAGAGCTTGAAGGCGAGTTTTACGGCCTCTATGGCCTCCTTCATGGAATAGACCCTTTGCATCTCTTCTTTCTTGAGCAGAAGCACTCGGCATACCTCCTTGCTCTTATTAAATACAGGCCGGCTCGAAAAAGAGATCGCCCTCCTCGAAGCGGCTGTAGCGAAAGGGAGATACGTCTATGAACGGTTCTTCGCCACAGACGATTTCAGCCATGATTCGCCCTATGGATGGGGCAAATTGCAGGCCATGGCCGCTCCATCCGCAGTCCAAGAAGAAGCCCTCCACAGGGGTAGCTCCCACTACGGCTTGCGAGTCAGGCGTTACGTCATAAGTGCCCGCCCACTGCCGCACAACCCTGACACCCGCCAGGGAAGGCATCTTCGAGAGCACTCTCTTAGTCGCTTCGTGCAGGAATTCCCAAGAGCTTTCGTCGCTGATCTCCTTTATGTCTAAAGGGTTTCCCCACCCTAATATGAACGTCCCATTTGGGCACTGTTTCCAATAACTGCCGTCGTCCATGCACAGCACGAAGGGGTGCCTTATGCGCTCAACAGGCTCGGTTACCAAGAGTTGATGCCTTTCAGGCGTTATCGGAACGTAGAGCCCCACCCATGAGGCTATATGTGCGCTCCACGGCCCCGCTGCGCAGATTACGGCTTCAGCGTGGCAATCGCCAATGGCGGTTTGCACCCCCCTCACTCTGTCCTTCCAGCGCAGGAGTCCTGCAACCGGTGTCTCGGCATAGATTTCGGCGCCGAGACGCTTTGCGGCGTGGGCGTAGGCGAAGGTAAGCGTGTGAGGATTTATGTGCCCGTCCTTAGGGCACCAGCTCGCCCCCAACATGCCACGTACGTCGAGAGCGGGGGCCACCTCCTTTATTTCTTCGGGCGATAGGATGGACGACGGGATGCCCAAAGAATTTTGCAGCGACACATTTTTTTCGAGCTGTTGGAGCTGCGCCTCGCTATACGTGATCCAAAGATACCCCGATTGTTCAAATTCGAGTGGAAAGGGAGGGTCTAATTCCTCTTTCAGGGAGGCCAGATGCTCGAGGTTGTATATGGCCAAACGGCAGTTCACCTCCGTGCCGAACTGGTGCCTGGCTCCGGCCGCACTCCTGCCGCTCGCCCCGGAGGATAGATAACTCCTCTCGAAGAGGGCGCAGCGCACGCCCTTTTTGGCCAAGTGATAGGCTATGGAACAGCCGTGAACACCTCCGCCTATTATCGCCACATCGACAACCATGCCTAAAGTTCCTTCCTTAAACATTTATTTTGGGATTATTTTAGTAAGACAGATGGCAATGTCAAGCTCACCGAGCGCCTGCGATTTGCTCCTTTGTGTAGAATGCCTACCGGAGCGCCTCCTGGCGTGCAAAGGCGCGGTATGGGGAGAGGATCTCCAATGTTTCCCGGTCCTCGGGCGTGAGTCTGTGAGTCAACATGCGCGATAGGAGTTCTCCGAGGCCTGGCCCGAGCATTACCCCCTGCCCGCACATCCCTATCGCCATGAGATATCCTTCCACTTCCTCGCTCCAACCCACGAGCGGGGAGCCGTCCGGCGTCATAGGGTAAAGGCCGCGCCACTGCCTTCGCACACGCAGGTTTGAAAGCCTCGGCATGATCCTGATCATTCGCCTGGCCGCCTGCGGCAGAAAAGCGCTCGTCTCTCGTCTGTCCTCTCCCCAGATGAGGGGATCGGGGGTGAAGTTGAAGGTAAATTGACCGCTGGCGAGCTGGTGAAAGTAGAGATTGGCTGACCCTGGAACCGGCCGGATGTCAACCACCATCGGGTCAAGGAAGTGAGCCACCGGCTCGCTCACCCCGGCCTCGTGGCAGTCGGGTCGCACTGGATGTTCAAAGCCGAGCATCGCGCCGACCTCGCGCGCCCACGGGCCTGCGGCGTTGACCACCACGTCGGTGCCGTAATCGCCCTTATTCGTGCGCACCGACCGCACCCTGTCGCCGAGCTTTATAAGTTCCACCACGCGCTCGTTCAGGTGGAATTCGGCTCCATGGCGGCGCGCCTCGTCGTAAAAGGCGCGGTTTAAAAGCAAGGGTGAACAGTGCCCGTCGTCGGGGGAATAGGTTCCGCCGATCAACCCTTGCGGGTTTAAGTCGGGCACGATCTCCAGAAGCCCTTCTGCGTCATGCCAATCGATGTTGAGTCCATAGCGATGCTGGATTTCGAGGAGGTCTTTCAAGGTCCTCTCCTCGCGATGGGTGTAAGCGACGAAGAGATAGCCGCCCGGTCGCCACTCCACGTCGTGGCCGTGTGTCTCCCGCCACGTGGAGATGATCTCGATCGAGCGCAGGCAGAGCCTTATCTTTGCCGGGTCGGAGTGGGTGGCGCGCACGCCGCCGATGGCCGCCTTGTTCGACCCCTGTCCCACACTCGAAAACTTGTCCAAGACGAGCACGCTGAGGCCGGCTTTGGCCATGGCAAATGCCGCAGGCATCCCTACGCTCCCTGCCCCGATGACGACTACGTCGTAGTGGCTCTTGCGCTTCATTTCTCGTCACTCGCCCCTGCAAACGAGCTCAGAGGCACCTCCAAAAAGAGCGGCCGCCTGACGTAGTCGGTGACGCTTTCAAGCGGGACGCCTTCCTCGAGAAAGAGGCGCTTTATGATGGGGCCGCAAACCTTTCCGCCGCATGATCCCATCCCGGCTCGCGTCGCTGCCTTGATCTCGTTCATGTCCCGACACCCCTCTCGGATGAGCTTCCTGATCTCCTCGACCGTCACCCGTTCGCACCGGCAGGCGATCTCGTCGTCCGCAAGCCTGGATTTGACTTCAGGAAGCGGCACAGATGCCTCTGGCGCCTGTACTCGCACTCCGGCTATCTCTTCGGCGAAAGCCCTCGGGCTTTTGAGCTCAAGGAGCAGAGTTCGGTCGTTCTTTGGGATCGCCTTTACCTCCGTCACCTCGACCTCCCCGAGCGGGTTGCCTTCTTCGTCCACCGCTGTGACGATATCTCCGACGTTGAGGCTTTTCTTTGAGAGTTCGTAGGGCAGGGTGACGGTGGGCCACTCCAGGTCCTTGCGGTAGTCCACGAGTGCGATCGCCAGCCCAGGGCATACCACGACGCACCGCTCGCAGCCGATGCAGCTTTTGTCGCCTTCGACGAGCTCCGGAACCTTTCGGATGTCCTCCAGGTCGATGTGGATGAGCCCTCGCGGGCATGCCGAGACGCAAGGATTGCAGGGGATCTCTTGGCGGCAGTGGATCACCGGAAAGACCCCACCTTCGTGGTGTGGGGTGCGTTTCGGCAGGCATAATCCGGGCTTGGAGGCTAAAACTTCCGCCATGTCCTCTAACTCCTTCGAGACTTCGACATCCTCAAACCCCAGAGCGGAAGCTATCTTTAAGCCGGCTATCTCGCCGGATATGATGGCAGCAGAGGCCTCGGCGATCTCTTTGGCATCGCCGGCGGCGAAGGCCGTCATCCCGAACTCCAAGGCCTTCCGGTAGAATTCGTCCACCGGGTCCAGGCCCACCGCAACTAACAGCGTGTCGCAGGCGAAGGCCTTCTCCGTTCCCGGGATGGGGTTAAATTTTTCGTCCACCTGGGCGATGGTCACAGATTCCACTTGATCCTCGCCGTCTGCGGAGATGACGGTGTGAGAGGTGTAGATGGGAACGCCAAGGCGTGCGAGCTTGTCGCGGTGCACCTTGTAGCCGCCGCATTCGGGTAAGGCCTCGGCTAAGCCCGCCACCTGAATCCCGGCCTGGATGGCATGGTAGCCGGCGATGAGGCCGACGTTTCCTCCTCCCACGATGAAGAGCCGTTCGGCCGCCTTCACGAGGTCGCGGTTCACCAAGGTCTGGAACGCGCCGGCGCCGTAGACGCCCGGCAGAGTATTCCCGCGAAACACGAGGGACCTCTCTCTCGCTCCGGTTGAAACCAAAAGCACCTCGGGCTCGATTAAGACGTAATCTCTCCCGTTGCGCAGAATGCCCACTTTGTGATCGCTGAATACGGCCAAGGCGGCTGAGTTGAGCCACACCTCGACTGACGGGAAGGCGCGCACCTCCTCCTCCAATTTGGCGGCTATGTCTATACCTCGCGTGCCGGCGTAAACTGCGTCGCTTGAGCCGAAGAATCGATGCGTCTGGAGGACGAGCTTTCCTCCGAGGGAGAGCTTGTCTTCTACGATGAGGGTTTTTATGCTGCGCCTGCCGAGCTCGATCGCAGCCGAAAGGCCGGCTGGTCCTCCGCCTATGATGAGAGCTTGGACTTCGACCTTCTCGGTCTCGCGCATGAGGGGCACGGAATCCACTTTAGGGAGTTCGGGCAAGCCGCATACGGGCTCAACCCGCATCCCCGGCCGCACTGCGGTCATGCAGGCCTTGAGCGGTTTTCCATCAGCTATCACGAGACACTGGGCGCACTGGCCGTTGGCGCAGAAGATCCCTTGGGGCGAGCCGTCCTTCTGATAGTTGCCGAAAATGCGGATGCCGTTTGCAAAGAGCGCCGCTGCGATGGTCTCCCCCTCGTAGGCTTGGAGTTTTTCGCCCAAGAACGCAAACTCAAACGACCTTTTTCGCTCTACCTTAAGGATCGGGTGTTCTTCGATCCGCATGTATACCACCTCTTGAGCCTAAGGCGCATTCTCCCATCTCAACCGCTACTTGGCCAGAATTTTTCGGCATTTACACAAACGAAGAATAACATACATGCCTCCTGCATCTCTTTTGGAAGACTTGATCCTACACAGAATTCTATATATGAGCTTGCTCGTAAAAATGCTACGATAATGTTACGGTAATGGAAATGACATGAGTTTGTAGGAGTGGCAAATCCCAATGCCGTCTTCTGTGACATTTGGCAAAATCACATCTTTAAACGTTAGAATTACCGTCCGTACTCCAGCAAAACCAATCCATTGCGATTGATCGATTACTGGCCATGCCCATTGGTAATTTTACAATGAATCAGATGGTATTCTTGATGAAGTTACCCCCTTGCATAATGACACAAATTCTATCTCTATCTTGGAATAATTTAATTTCTTTTAACGGATCCCCATCGACGACAATGATGTCTGCTATCTTATTTGGTTCAATAGTTCCAATTTTATCCTCCATACGAAGTATCTGCGAGTTTGTTCTCGTAGCAGATACTATTGCACCCATAGGTCCGAGCACTCGTGACTTTAGTTCCAATTCCATTCCCTTATACGGTTGACCGGGTCCAATGACGTCAGATCCCGATCCAATTATAACTCTCTCAAGGTGGGCATTTGATACCGCTTCAAGGGCAGTATCGTAGACCATCTTCATCTTTCGCAAGAAATATCCTGGAACGCCGAATTCTTCTCCTCTCCTGACGATAACTTCATATGTCGTTAAGGTTGGGACATACCAACATCCCACCTCGCGCAGTAATTTAGCTGTATCACGATCCATGAAATTGCCATGTTCTATACTTCGAATGCCCGCCTTTGCAGCGTTTTGTATACTGCGATTAGAGTAACAATGTGCCATAGCATATTTACCAGCTGATTCAGCTTCATAGGCGGCCGCTTCCAATTCCTCTAAGCTATATTGACAAGCATCGGGCTCATCCGCAGGGCTTGCGCATCCACCAGCAGCCATTACCTTAACATGGTCAACGCCCCGACGAAGCTGCTCTCTTGCAGCCCTTCTTACCTCGCTCACGCCATCGCATATGACGGAACAGCCTAATATCTCTTCGTAGGGATATCTTCTATCGGTGGGCAAGCGAGGATCGCCATGCCCTCCGGTCATCGAAAGAGACAAGCCGCTTACCTTTAAACGAGGTCCTTTGATTAATCCTTGTTTTTGTGCCTCTCTAAATCCAGCATCTATTCCTCCAGCATCTCGGCAAGTGGTAAAACCCTGGCATAAAGCGTCTTCCATAATTTTCAGCGCCTTGATAACTAACATGCTGGAGTGGTTTCGCCTGGGCTGCTCATTATTGTCCAGGTCGAAAAGACCGACATGAATATGGGCATCTATCAGGCCGGGGAGGAGTGTCTTGCCGTTACAATTGATAGCTTCAGCATTAGATGGGATATGTTGTGGAATGCCTTCAACAACTTCGCGAATGATATTGCCTTCGACAATGACAGTAGCTGGGTATACCGGATCGCCTCCGTTTCCATCGATGAGGGTTGCATCACGAAAAACCACGAGTGCCACTTGAAACACCTCCTATTTGTATCAAATAGACCTTAAAAATTGTGAGCAACACTACTGCCTTGCCAACTTATTTCTGTAAGATATGGTACCAACGATTATCAAAGTAATAATTGCCGTGGGTATAGAAATTACGCCACTTTCTAAGCCGAATGGTTTCCCTAATATCTCCCACACGACGGTAACAGTTCCTCCAACGATCATTGTAGTTATGCCAGCAGCTGGCGTCGCTTTTTTCCAGATAAGTGCAGCTAACAAGACCGTTGTAATAGCTGCTCCATACATGGTATACGAGTACATCTGAACTGCGAGGACTGTAGGGAAAAATTGCACAAGAACATAACCTAATAAAGCTACACCTATCACGCCAAATCTGGACAAGCGCAATAAATGCTTGTCTGAGGCCTTTGGATTAATGAAACGATAGTATATATCGTAAACAAGGTTAGTGGCAGTCATAAGAACATAAGAGGTGCCGGTGGTTACCACAAAAGCCGTTATCGCCGCAACAGCTACTCCCCCAATGACAGTCGGCATAATTTTAGCCGATAGGGTTATTAATGCCTGGCCAGCGGGGATATTGGGGAATAAAGCCCGTGCGGCTGAAGCACCAAAGGCTACCGCTGGGTATGTCACCACTATCCCGAAAAGCCATCCCATCGCGCCATAGCGTGCATGCCTTTCGTCTTTGGCGGCGAAAAATCGCGTGTACATATTCTGATCGCCCATTACTAAAAAAAGTGTAGGTAAAATATAACCAATTAGCTTTATCGGCGATGGCCCGCCAAAGCTTAAATGCTCTTTAGGTAGTAAAGATGACAAATGAGCCCATCCGCCTGAAATATGTATAGCTATGGGAACGCCTACAAGCAGGCCTGTCAACATAAGAATGGCGCCTAAAAAATCGGTGTACGCGACAGAAAAGAGCCCTCCAGTGAAACCTATGAACGTTATAACGATAAGCGCTATTATCGTTCCTGCCGGAACAGATACCCCAAGCGTTGCATTTAATACGAAAGCCACCCCTGTGAATTGATATGAGAGAATGCCTAAATATGCAATCATCATAATGATGCTGGCAATTAAACGAGCGGCACTACCATAAGTAGCTTCTATTATGTCAGCTGCACTCTCTTTCCCTAATCTCCTTATCTTTGTTGCAAGGAAGTATAAAACTATAACCCCTAAGGGTGATGAAAACACCGATTGTATGATAGCAAACCAGGGCCCGTATAGATATGCCAGGGAATTTGGTCCACCCACAACCGTTCCGGAGCCCATCCAGGTTGCCATGAGTGTCCCTGCCAGTACTATGCCTGACAAACTGCGGCCAGCGATGATAAAATCTTCACGAGTCTTTACCCTTTTTACAAAGTAGTAGCCAACGATCGTTATTAAAACAAAATAACCTATAACACACCAGAAAGCGAAACTTATATTCATTTTTCTCACCCCTCTTTACTTTTAGGTTGTCTCAAAAGCTCACTTTGCTAAAAGAATAATCAACGACCCTCACTAATCTCCCGCGTCTTTTAATCATTGTTTCCCTGAAGGTTGTCACCCCCTTTAGTAATTTTTCCTATGTTTCTGGGACTGGCTATACAAGAATTATTGCTAAAATTAGTTGTTCTGCGTTACTTCGATTAAAATTAAAGTAAGGTAAAGTTGTCAACATACTCCTGTTAGCTAATGTTCTTTAAATACCATTATTAAGGCTATTAGTTTTTTGGAAGTCATGTAACGATTGAGCCTGATTATATTTCAACCCTTTACCTAAACTACAGAAAATTAAAGCACGTATGGCTCAGAGTGTCAAGTCTGAATTATCAGGAAATTCGGCCTTTTGCTGCCGTTTTAGCGGGAAATTGGCTATATATTCCATTTTCTTGAAATCGCTTTAGTTTTCTCTATTTTTCTGCGAATCCATGTTGAAACTGAAAGCAATTTAAAGAGGTTAAATTCCCTTACACACGAGGCCCAGTTCTTTTAGGCGTATCTCCATGGCCTGCATGGACACCATTTAGCGGCGGGCCAAACCTTGGCGTATATTTGTGCGCCTCGTGGGCAAGTGTTACCTTCGGCATCAGAAGCTCAGCAGCAAAGATATTTACTTCGCGCTCCTTCTTCGCGTCGGGTCTAAAAGCAATGCTGTGTCTGGTGCTGCAAGAATCTTCGAAGAACGAAACCGAGCTGTCGTGCCTCAGCACGAAGTGCCCGATCTCGTGCGCCAGCGAAAACCTCTGCCTGTAGGCGGAGCGCTTCGCGTTGACGGCGATGACCGGCTTCCCCGGCCTGGTGTGAACGAGCATCGCGTCTATCGTTTCGGCCTTGCCCTCGATGACGTCTATGTCGAGGCGTCTTACCGCTGCGGCCAACAGCGACGGTATGTCAGGGCGCCAAGCTCCGCATAGAGCCTGCGCGCCGCTATCTTGGGGTCCATGCTCCGCACCGCCTCTTGAAGCGCTTCCCTTTAAGCCTTCGCTCTCTCGTTCACGGCCCGCAGGGCATACGACAGCGTATCCACCATGAACTTCCTGTTGACCTTGGAGAGCCTCTCCCAGTTCGATATGACGCCCCGCAGGTTCGCCACTATCTCGACGTAGCGTTTGGCCAGGATGCTCAAAAGCTTTTCCAGCTCTGCCGTGAGCTTGTCAGTTTCTCTATGGGGACGTTTAACTCGAGTTTAACAGTTCTGGCCAAGAAATGATGCCACGCAGGGCAAAAACCGCATGGTTGTGGGATTTTTAGTTTCGAAAGCTCAATTTGTGTAATGCTACATCCGCATGTCATATGCACGTTGACGATTTTCGGGTTGGGCGTTAATATCGTGTCGTCTTCGGCTTGGCAAGGGCAATCTGCATGCCGCATTTGAGGTGCCGGTGTAGCTCAATAGGCAGAGCAGCTGACTTGTAATCAGCAGGTTGGCGGTTCGAGTCCGCCCGCCGGCTCCAGCGTAAATGTAGTACGTAAAGCGTGATTAGTAACGCGCGGGAGATGAGGCTCAAGAGACGGCCTTTTTCTTTCAAACGTTTTTCTTCCCAGTGAGCGAGTCGGCACGGATCTTCCAGACCAGCACACGGTCTAAGGCTGCCTCGGGAAACTCGAAGGGGCCTTTCGTGTAATGCTCCATAAAGATCTCAAGCGCCGCGGCTTTTTCGGCGGCATCTTCCACGAGTTCTACCCTTCCTGAGCCCATGACGCTGCGATAGTGCGTTGTCCAGCTGCATGGCACCGGCCCTTCTACAACCTCCCACTCCGATACGACACAAAACGATACGCGGGGGTTTTGGCGGGCAAATTCGACCTTTTTGCCCTCCTTCGCTGAGTGCAGGTAGAGAGTGCCATCTCGCCAGGCGTAATTCATGGGCACTACATAGGGCTCGTTTTCTTTGCAAAGGGCGATGTGGCACACCTTGCCCCTCTTTAAGATTTCCTCTATTTCGGCCGGGTCTTTTATCTCGCGGTCGCTCCTCCTCAAGGTGCTCCCTCCTTGTGTAGTTCTATAGGCAGACATTTTATCTTATTATACGAGATTTGTTCTTTGGACGTGTCGAGTTCTATCGAGATCTAAGGCTAAATCAGCCTTGCGGAGTCGAGCAAGATTGGCCGTAAGTCTGTTATGATAAGCGCAATTGGGGTAGCAAAAAGATGGCTGGTTTGCTATGCTGTTTCAAGTGATAATTGACACGAAGATTTTAGGGAGGCGGAAGTAATGGCAAGTGAAAGGCTTAAGGCTCTCATCATCGATGATATTAATCCTGTGGCGGCGGAGATCCTGGGAAAGTACATGGACGTGACGGTGGACAAAAGGCCATTGAAGACCGAGGAGCTCGCCTCTGTTATTGAGCCGTATCATCTTCTTATGATGCGGGTCTCGGCGAAGATCGGCCCTTCGGTGATCGACAGAGCGCCGAACCTGAAAATAGTCGCCTCGGCCACGGCAGGCCTTGACCATGTCGATCTGAGCTATTGCCGTGAGAAAGGTGTAAAAGTGATAAACGCCGCGGGCGGCAATGCCGAGTCTGTGGCTGAGCTCGCTTTCGGTTTCATGATATCCCTTTTCAGGGAGATTCCGAGGGCCAGCAAGGATGTCAAATCCGGAGTATGGAATCGGGCGGCCTATAACGGCAGAGAGTTGTTGGGAAAGACCCTCGGCCTCGTGGCTGTCGGGAACGTCGGAAGGAGAGTAGCAGAGCTTTCCAGGGCCTTCGGCATGAGCGTGCTCGCTTTTGATCCGTATGTATCACAGGAGGCGGCCCGCGAGATGGGCGTAAAGCTCGTAAGTCTGGAAGAGCTTTTGCGGGAAAGCGACGTGATTTCGATTCACGCACCCCTGACGCCGGAAACGCACCACATGATCTCTATCCCTCAGATAGCCATGATGAAAGATGGCGCATATTTGGTGAACGCGGGCAGAGGTGGCATCGTCGATGAGGCGGCGGCTTATGAAGCCCTGAAGAGCGGTAAACTTGCGGGGATGGCGGCTGACGTTATGGAGGTTGAACCGTGCCTCCGTTCTCCCCTTTATGAGCTCGACAACTTCATCGTAACGCCTCACTTTGGTGGCCAGACGCCCGAGGCCCTGAAGAGGATGGCCTCTATCGCTGCAGAGAGGGCGCTCGAGGCATTGGGGCTTAAGGCGTAAGCATCGTTCACGGAACTGCTACAGCCCGGGGTGCGGTTGGTGTTTTCTTAACCCGACTTTCGCGCCCCGGGTTGTATTTTTAGCCGGCTTCCCCATATTTGCGGCTGACAAGTGCGGTGATGGGTAGTTGGTGACGAGGCTGAGATGGATGGTTTGATCGGCTTTGAGAGCGTTGGTTATGCAGCCTTGATGAGCAGAATGGGAGCGTTTTTCATGAGCAGCGGAAGCGGAGGCAATAATAACGAACTGTTTCTAAGAGGTGGTGAGATCTCTTAGCGCTTTTTGTCTTCGGTCATGACGACTTCGTCGCCAGGCCTTACGACGCCTCCTTTGAGGACTTGGAGGAAGTAGCCTACTTTGGGCAACAGGCACCACCCTTTGTAGTCATAAGAATGGGGCTCGTCAGGTTTTTTGCCCTTTTCGGCCACGAGCAATATCACTTCGGATCCCACTTTTAGCTTTGCGCCAACGGGAATTTCACTCGGGAGGCCCTCTATGACCAAATTTTCTGCCAGCGAACCCGGCGGGAAGGAAAAGCCCGCCTCTGCCTCGGCAGCCCTTATATCCTCGGCACGCAACAGGCTCACATGGCGGTCTGAGAACCCCCTGTGGGAATCGCCTTCTATACCTTCACCGGCGACGAAGCGTGCCTCGGAAGCGCCCCTTTTTGCTTCTTGCCTTGCCGAACTAATACAGATGGCTAAGACTCGAGCCAACAGGGCACACCCCCGACTCGTAGCGAAGATTCTGCGCCAAAGTCATGGGTTCGTCAGGAAAAATTCCACCGTAGTCACTACGCGGACAGTTTTGTAGTCGGGCGAGCCCCTATCTCTGTCGTCTATTGTGAAGTAGCCTTGATTTGCCCTCCGTATCGCCCCAACATGGCTGCCGGAATCCCTGGCGAACTGCTCCGCCGCTTCTCTGGCGCTTTTAGTCGCTTCGGCGATCATTTCAGGTTTAATATCGTTCAGCTTAGTGAAAGAAAATTCGGTGGCACTGTCTTCGGCGAGGACAATACCTGCGGACACAAGCTCTCCTGCGCGCTCGAGGGCCTTTTTGACGAGGGGAACTTTGGCCGAACGTAGGGTTAGCTTTGTCACAGCCGTATAACGAAACTCCCTGTCCCTGGAGGGATCCATGTAAGGCAGCGACTTTACGTCCGTGATTTGGGGTGGCATGCTCGAAATCTCCGCTTCCTCGAAACCCATCCCCAATAAGAAGTTGTGCACTTTTGCCTTATTAGCGTCCACAAGCTGCTGAAGCCCCTCTAAATCATTCGCTGCATCACGAAAGGATATGTTCCATATAGCCAAGTCCGCCTCCACAATCTTTTCCGAGAGCCCTTTCACCGTGACGAACCGCTCCGCAGATCTGGCCTTGAGCAATGCGCCTCCCACCAAATACCCCGCCACTATGAGGCCTATTGCCAGACAAACCCCCAATGCGAAGGCGGATGAAACTCGCTCATCCCGCACAGCACATCCTCCTCCTTCACCCCGAACATCGTCCTGTTCCTTTATAGTGCAGTTAGACGCTTAGCTCATTTTATCACTTATCTTGAAGGACTATCGCAATATATGGCTTTTCATGTAGTCTTTGCCAGCCTGCACTCTTTTTGGTTGTGGTGCGAAAAGAAATTTTCGAGCGATCAAGGTTGCACGAAAGGCGAGTTTATGCTATTTACATAAAAGTACAAAACCTCCGAGCCTGTTTTGCCTAAGGGCGATCTGTCTATGGCGTCAGGCCGATAGGGCGTCTTTGGAAACGGAGATGTCCTCCCGTGTTTGAAAAGGAGGGAACAATATGCCTTCTCTTGCGGTTCTCATCGCGGACGAAGATCCGATGTTGAGAGCCCTTTATGCGGATTACCTTAAAGGCATCCCGGGTTATGCGTTAGCCGCGGAGGCCGATTTTGGAAGAGCGCTTGACAGCGTCCTGAGGGCGCAGGCCATAGACCTCGTATTGTTGGACATCTTCCTGAAAGGGTTCGGCCAGGTTGAGGGACTTCGCCGGACGAGGGCCCTTTATCCCAGAGTCGACCTGATCGTCCTTTCCGAGGGAAGGGATCCGGATGTAGTGCGCGGCGCCCTGTGTCAAGGGGCTTTTGATTACCTTATAAAACCCTTTACGTTTCAGAGGTTCAAGGCTGCCCTCGAAGCTTACCGAATTTACAATTTGGGTCTGACGCAGCGCAAGGCAGCGTGGCAGCAGGAGGAGCTGGACTGTCTGGTGAGGTCATCAATGAGAGCCCGCACGGTTTGTCCCGTACTCGTCCCGCCCAAGGGAGTACAGGTTAAACTGTTAAACGATGTCATGTCGCTGTTGCGCACCCTCGACAAACCGGTTTCAGCAATAGATTTGGGAAACAAACTTAAGATATCCCGTCCCACGGCCCGCAGGTATCTGGAGCACCTCGTCGATTCAGGGGTGGCGGAGGTGGAATATGCTTTTCGTAGGGTAGGTCGCCCCGTCAAACTTTATCGATTAAAGATATGAACAATAAGAGCTAAAGCGAGCACAAACATCCAAAAACTTTCGATCATGTTCCCCCTGGCGTATTCTTGTAAGCAAGATACTGAATGTATCTCCAGGTTAAAACAATAAGAAGCAGGGGGAATGGCGAATTATGCAAATGATTATAGGAGGCAAGAAAGTTAATTCGAGCGATGGCAGGACGAACAAGGTTTTTAATCCGGCCACGCAGGAATTGCTCGGTACCGTTCCTGTCGCTACTAAAGAAGACATCGAGCATTGTTTGGACATCGCTCAAGAGGGTAAAAAATTGTGGGCCGATACGCCCTTGGTCGAGCGTTCTAAAATTCTCGTCAAATATACAGGTTTGCTCGAAAGCCATAAAAAAGAATTGGCGACGTTGCAAAGCAAAGATATGGGAAAGCCGTTCTCGCAGTGCGTCGGTGAAGTCAATACGGCCATTATGTTGTTCGAAGGGTTTGTGGAAAGGGCGAAGCACCTATACGGAGAGACTGTGCCTGACTGTCAGCCTGGCGCAGAAAAAGACATACTTTTTACCAGAAGGGAACCCTTAGGCGTCATTGCCTGTATCCTTCCCTTTAACTTCCCTACAACTCTCTTTGCCCATAAGGTTGCACCGGCCTTGGCCTCGGGCAATGCGGTTGTCATAAAGCCCTCGTCGGATAACCCTCTCGTAGTTATACGCTTGACGGAGCTATTGTTAGAAGCCGGCGTTCCGGGTAGCGTGGCCCAGGTGATAACAGGCAGCGGGTCGATGGTGGGGAAGATTTTATGCAGCAGCACGAAAGTTAACGCTATTACGCTGACCGGCAGCACAGAAGCCGGCATCGTTGTGATGAGAGATTCTGCAGATGCCCTACATAGAGTAACACTTGAGCTCGGCGGGAATGACCCGATGGTTATTTTCGCCGATGGAGACCTGGAGTTAGCCGTTAACGAAGCTTACAGCGGGAGGATAGCAAATGCCGGCCAAATCTGTTGTTCTCCCAAGAGGTTTATCGTTCAAGAACCAATAGCTAAGGACTTTGCAGACAAGCTTAAAGCCAAGTTTGAAAAAATTGTCAAGGGCGACATCTTGGACCCCAGCACAGAATTAGGTTGTCTAATCAACGAAAACGCCGCTAAAAGAGTCGAGGAGCAGGTCAAATTAACGATACAGCAAGGCGCCAAGTGCATTTGCGGGGGCAAGAGAAACGGGGCGTTCTTTGAGCCGACCATCCTGGTCGATGTCACCCCAGACATGGACGTAGCGAAAGATATGGAGATCTTCGGGCCGGTCTTTCCGATAATCACCTTTAAAACGGAAGAAGAGGCTTTGGCTATCTCTAATAATACCAAATACGGCCTCTGCGCGGGAGTAGTTACCTCGGATGTCAATAAGGGCATCAGGTTCATGTCGAAAGTAGAGGCGGGCACGGTCGTAATTAACGGAAACAGCCGCTATAGACATATCGACCATCGCTTTGGCGGTTATAAAATGAGCGGCATCGGCCGCGAAGGCATACCGTGCACGATAGAAGAGATGACGCAGGTAAAAACCTATGTCTTGAAGGGTATTTTAAAATGATTTTTGATATGCTATAAATAGGGTGGGGTTATTTCGGACTTTGAAAACGCCCCGCTACTATAAGATAATGCCGGTTTTGGATAGCAACGGCTCCGTTTGCAGATCAAACGCTTGAGCGTGCCGTCCTTGACCTCGGCAAGAAGGAGGTCGCGCGTAATGAACAATGCTGTGTTCCGTTTTGCGGTTCCTCGTAACGAGGAGACCCTTTCTTATGCTCCGGGATCTGTTGAGCGCATCGAGATCAAGGCAGAGTTGGATCGCCAGAGCAGTCAGAAGGTCGAGATACCTGCCATAATAGGCGGCAGGGAAGTCCGCACCGGACGCTTAGGGAAGGTAGTTATGCCGCATGATCACGGCCATGTGTTGGCCAACTATCATAAATCGGGCCAACAGGAAGTCGCGATGGCCATAGAGTCTGCCCTCAAGGCCAAAGCTGAGTGGTCCAAGTTCTCTTGGGTCGACAGGGCTTCCGTCATGCTCAAGGCGGCCGAGCTCATCAGCAAGAAGTATCGTCATATCGTCAATGCCGCAACTATGTTGGGCCAGAGCAAAAATGCATATCAAGCCGAGATAGACGCGGCTTGCGAAAGCGCGGATTTCCTGCGCTTCGGTGCATACGCCGCTTCTTATATCTATGAGTGGCAGCCGTCTTCCGGTGGCGATTGTGTTAACAGGGTGGAGTATCGCCCTCTGGAGGGGTTTGTATTTGTGGTTTCGCCCTTCAACTTTACGGCCACTGCCCTAAACTTGGTCGCCTCGGTCGTGCTCATGGGAAATGCAGTGGTTTGGAAGCCTGCCACGACATCCTTATTATCCAATTACTATCTCATGAAGGTTTTTAGGGAGGCAGGCGTTCCCGACGGGGTTATAAACTTCCTGCCCGGCAAAGGGTCGGAGATAAGCGAGGTGGTGCTCAAGCATCCGAATTTCGCCGGTTTGCACTTCACCGGCTCGACGGATACGTTCACCGGACTTTGGGGCAAGATAGGACAGAACCTCGCATCTTATCGCAATTATCCCAGGATCGTGGGCGAAACCGGGGGCAAAGACTTCGTTTTGGCCCATCCTTCGGCCGACGTCGAGGAGCTGGTGACTGCTCTGGTCCGCGGAGCCTTCGAATATCAGGGGCAGAAATGCTCTGCAGCATCGCGCGCTTACGTCCCGCAGTCGCTCTGGGGTAGAGTGAGAGAGCTGTTGGTGGAATGGACAGAGGGGTTGTCAATGGGCGATGTCCGTGACTTCGGGAACTTCGTCAACGCCGTTATCGACGAGAGCTCTTTCGACAAGATCATGGGCTATATAGAGAGGGCAAAGAGTTCCGCCGATGCGGAGATCCTCGCCGGCGGCTTCGGCGACAAGAGCAAGGGCTATTTTGTGCGTCCCACCGTAATTGAAGTGAAGGATCCGCATTTTGTGACCATGGAAGAGGAGATCTTCGGTCCTGTTTTGAGCGTCTATGTTTACGAAGATAGCGCGTACGAAGATGTCCTCAGACTGTGCGACGAGACCTCGCCCTATGCCCTCACCGGCGCTGTGTTCGCCAAAGATCGAGATGCCATAGCGAAAGCGTATGATACCCTGCGTTATGCGGCGGGCAACTTCTACATCAACGACAAGCCTACCGGGGCTGTGGTGGGGCAACAGCCCTTTGGGGGTGCCAGGGCCTCGGGCACCAACGACAAGGCCGGAACCCACTTTAATCTCATGCGTTGGGTGAGTCCGAGGACTATAAAAGAAAACCTACTGCCGCCTTCTCATTGGAGTTACCCCTTTCTCCAATCAGATTAGCAGTAAATGGCAATTATCGAAATCGCTTTTAAATAACTTACATAAAACTGTTTTGTAAGTGATTGATTAAAGTAGAGTTTTAGGTGTTTTGGGTGGGAAGAGAGAAGATCAATTTTTAGTTCTTTTTCCCACCCTTATTTTGTATTGTGAACATTACGTGAGGAGCGCCGCAGCCACAGCTGCAAAGACGCGGGCGGATGTCGCCATCTTGGAGATCTCCACGTATTCGTCGGGTTGATGCGCCAACTTTGGATCGCCGGGGCCGAATATGATAGTGGGCACGCCCATGGATGGGACGAAGACGGCTGCTTCCGTGGCGAACGGAGCCTTGCCGACCTTCACGCCAGGGGCTACGCTTTGGGCTACCTCCAAGAAGCGCTTTACCACCGGTTCTTCGGGTGAGGTGTCGGCTGGCGGCAGGTCGTTGTTTATCTTTACAGAGGCCTTAAAACCGGGGAGTTTTGCCTCCAGCTTCTTGACGATTCCCTCAAGTTGAGACAAAAGCGCCTTGTGGTCTTGTCCCGGAACGGTGCGCATGTCGACTGTGGCCACGCACTTGTCGGGGACTACGTTGGTCTTAACGCCGCCGTTTATGGTGTTTATGCTCATGGAGAATCGTCCCGCCACGGGGTGCGGCTCATATGGAATCTCACTTTTTTCCAACTCAAGGAGGAGAGCCATCATGTCTTTGATGGCGTTATGTCCGAGCTCTGGCGTAGAACCGTGGGCGGTTTTTCCGTAGGTGGTGAACTCTGGCCAGAAGACCCCTCGCTCCGTCAACACCACTTCGTTATCTGTGGGTTCGGCTATGATTATGGCTTGGGCTTTCGCCAAATCCTTCCTGCTCGTCAGGCTTTTTGCCCCCATCATGTCCAATTCTTCCCCAGACGTGGCCAAAAAGATGAGATCTCCTTTCAGTGGCAAGCCTGAAGTGGCGACGGCCTTGGCCGCGGTCAACATAGCCGCGATGCCGCTCTTCATATCGGAGCTCCCCCTACCCCAGACTTTTCCCTCCGATATTTCGCCGCCGAAAGGGGGATGTTTCCAATCTTGAGCTCCCGCGGGGACCACATCCAGATGGCCGTTGAAAGCAAGCGGAGGAAGCTCATCGCTTCCCTTAAGGTGCGCCACGAGCGTGGCCCTGCTTTCGCCGTGCGGCACGAACTCCGCTTCGAAGCCCAAGCCTTCAAGATAACGGGCCACCCATTCAGCGGCGGCGCGCTCGTTTCCTGGCGGGTTTGTTGTATCGAAACGGATCAGCTCTGCGCACAGCCTCGCTAGCTCATCCTCTGAAATTTTAGAAAACAATCCTCCGTATTCCATGTAAAATCCCTCCTCGTCTTCAAGGCTTAAAATTAGGGTAGAGCGAGCGGCAAGAGCCGCTCGCTTAAACAAAGCAAAACTACGCCTCGATCTTGAGGAAGCGGAGCATGGCCCAACCTACGACCATCGTCCCCAAAACGCATATGACCAAAGCCCATGCGGAGTGCACTTTGTAGAGTATGGGCACCAAGGCCAAAACGAAGGCAAAGGGAGCGTATTTCCAGCCTCGCAGTATGAACTGTCCCCACACAGAGCCGAATACGGCTGGCAACAGGAAGCGATTGAAGGCGTCCAGGAGCCAGGCGGGGAAGAACTGCTGAATCTGGTTTATGAGGAGCGCTCCGAAAAATATGGCCGGCACGCTGACGAAGACAGAAACCGTCACGCCGACAGCTGCAACTAACTCTCCCTCCATGGTTCCTTCTTTTACTCCTGCCACCTCCTGCGCAACTGCGGCGCATGGGACGCGCAGGTTCGAGCCATTTCCTATTGTACCGCATAGATACCAGCCGGCGTTGCCCACGATGGGGTAGTATGCTATCGGCTCGCTGATATAGAAGGGAATGGCGTAGGTCATAGCTAAGCCAAAGCCCGTCAATATCGTCTGCCAATCTGGGAAGACGCCTGTGATGAAGTAGAGCCATATGCTGGGCAGAAAGAGTGCCAAAAAGATGAGAGTAGATGTAATTGTGCCAACTCTGTGAATTGGCTTGAGATAATCCCTTTCGAACGCTACTGGATCGACATGCCACTCTCTAATGGTTGCCATGGCCATCTCCTCCTAACCGGCGTAAAGCTTGCCCGCGATCATGCCCACGAACATGGCTATGCCCAGGGCCCACTCCTTGAAGTGCGGCCGCTTCATCCAATCGGCGAGTTTAAAGAGGAACATGGACGAAAGCAACGATACGACCACTGCTACGAGGAAGCCGTTGCCCTTAATGGCGTTGCTCACCGAATAATAGCTGAAGACGGCCACCATGCCGCAGGCTGCGATGACCGCCAAGAGCTTCGGGTCACCGCCGGTGAGCTTTTCCCTGACCTTGCCGAGATAGCGCGTAAATATCGCCTCTACGGACCATCCCCAACCGGCTATGTTCATTATGAATATGGCTGCAGCGAAACCCTTTATGGTAAAGCTGGGATCGCCGAACTTCTCTCCCGCAGCTATGGCTGCGTTTGAAGCCTGCACCAATTCCGTAAATACCGAGCCCACGCCCACGCCCTCGCGCTGAAACGCGAGGCCGGGGCTTATTGCCACCGCCAGGGCTATCATGATAAAGATATTTGACAATACCGGCCCTATAGCGGTGATTACTGCACCGCGCACCATAGAACGCGTCTCTTCTTTGGGGACCCCGCTATCGTGCATGAACGAGACGGCTCTTTTATAAAAGTAATATGCCATATATAAACCGAGCCCCGAGGTGATGCCCCCGCATATCCATATCCATAAGCCGTTAGCAACTTCTTTCCAATCCACGGTTTCCACCTCCCACTCTCTTCTCTCTTTCGATCAAACTGCCTCTTGGACTGTGTGTTAAGCTACTTCATCGCATCCCTCCTTTGATCGCCCCATGGCCAAAGACGCGCTCTCGCCTGCGCGCAATTGTATTTATTTTACATTGAGGCTATATATATGAAAACAATACAAATCACCTTCCGATAAGAGTCTGCCTATGCTGTTAAAGCGCGAACCATTGAGAGCGTTTCAAGCCTATATATTTCTCAGAGAGTATGTTTAGGGGCTTGGTCAAAAGCTGGAAGTTGTCGGCCACCCTTTCTAAGAATCCCTCTTTGTCGAAGCGCTCGGCCGCCGGATGTTGGGCTGCTTTTTTGTAGTAGTGTATGCCCAGCCTTGAATATTCTTCCAAACCCAGGCCTTCCCTGGCTTGCCGCCCCGTTTTTTCTTTCCTCACGTGATCGGGCAGGATGCCGACCACAAAAAGGCAGAGATCGCCTATGCGATGATAAAGGGGATAGCATTCTCCTTTGGGCAGAAGCTCGGTGATGAAAAGCAGGCTCTCCAAGTCGAGCGCGTTGAAGGGTATGGCCTTTATCTTGCCTCCCATCCGGAAGACCAGGAATCCTCTTTCAACCCTTGTAAAGGCTGCGAGCAGTTCGGCGAGATAGTTTATGATCTTCGAGTCGTTCAGTAGATTGTTCAGGCGGCTCACATCGAAAACGGCCACTCGTTCTCTTCCTACGAGCTCGAGGGTGTGAGTGCGCCCTTTCAGCTCTCGCCTCACATGCCGTAAGAGTATGCTGAACAAAAGATAAGGCGAGATGAGGAGGATCTCATCTTGTTGTTCCTCTAATTTAGACAGAAGCTTGGGATCGTCCAGCATGAGTTCAATGAGATCCTCTTTGTCGCAAATGATCCTTTTGACTTCCTCGTGATCGTTTCTTTTGTCCGCCACGGCTTTCACCAAGAAATCCAAATCGCGCTCTAAGAGACGATGAGCGATTTCTCCGCCAAATGCCATTTGCCTCACCTCTTATGTATTTCCCTCTCAGAAAGGGCAGAATCCACCGTGCGCCTCAACGATCTCGCCGCGGCTTCGATATCCTCTTGCGAAACTACGGCTGAGATCACGGATATGCCGCAAGCCCCTTCGGCGATGACCTCTCTTGCGTTTTTGGCGTCTATGCCGCCTATAGCAACGACGGGGAGCTTCGTCGATTTCACAACCCGCCTGAACCCTTCGATGCCTATCGTGTGGGCATCCCCTTTGCTTCCCGTAGGGTAAACCGCACCCGCGCCGAGGTAATCGGCACCATCCCTTTCGGCCTTGAGCGCCTCTTCTGGTGTGTGGGCCGAAGCGCCAATGATGAAGCCCGGGGGGACGATCCGTCTGGCTGCCGATACCGGCAGATCCTCCTGGCCCAAATGAACGCCGTCGCAATCGGCGGCCAGTGCCACGTCCAGCCTGTCGTTTACGATGAAGAGCGCGCCGTATTCGCTGCACAGAGCCTTCATCCTGACGGCGAGTTCGTAGAGATCTCTTCCGGGTAGCTCCTTATCGCGGAGCTGTATCGCCGTCGCGCCGCCGGCGAGCGCCGAGCGCGCCTGCGTCAATAGATCGCGCCCCTTTCCCATCTTTCTGTCAGGGATAACGTATAAAGCCAGCGAGCGCCTCAGCTCCATAGTCTTGCCTCCTATTTTTTTAAGCATTTTAACGGGTGTTAAAATATGCACAAATACCGTATATATTATAATGATAACGTGGCAAGATTAAACACATAGATATTTCATAGGGGGTGAACGATCATGAGGAGAGCCTTTGCGGCATCGTTGTGCGCCCTGCTTATAGTTTTGGGCGCCTCTTACGCGGAAGGAGCCGTGTGGTACTCCAGGGGTGATCAGTACAACAGCGGTAACTTCAACGTCAAGTTGCTTCC
Organism: Acetomicrobium sp. S15 = DSM 107314; assembly: GCF_016125955.1. Taxonomy (NCBI): domain Bacteria; kingdom Thermotogati; phylum Synergistota; class Synergistia; order Synergistales; family Acetomicrobiaceae; genus Acetomicrobium; species Acetomicrobium sp. S15 = DSM 107314. The sequence continues at coordinate 35,046 of NZ_JADEVE010000221.1, forward strand.
TCGTGGAACGCTGGCATGGAAGCTCGAGACGGGGAGCAAGATCGTGGGTGCACCGCTCGTGGTGGGCAGCACGGCATATGTGGGGAATATGGATGGCCGCATCTTCGCCGTAGACGTCAACACGGGAGGCGTGCGCTGGACATATCAGGCAGACGGTTCCATCATGGCCGCTCCGTCGGCGTTGGACAATATAATCTTCTTCGGCACCTTTGAAGGCACGCTATATGCCTTAGACAGAGGGAATGGCACGCCTCTTTGGACGTTTAAGACGGACGGTCCAATCCTCGCCTCACCTCTCGCTTTGGGGGAAAAGGTTTACGTCGGAGCCTACGACGGCAGCATCTATGCCTTGAACGTGCGCAGCGGTGCCCTGTTGTGGAACGTTCAGAGCCCGAGGGGCTTTGAATGCGCTCCGGCTATGGCCGAGGGGGTGCTCCTGGTAGGCGGTGTAGATGGCCGATTTCACGCTTTAGACCCCAAGAACGGGGTTGAGCTCTGGGGAGGCAATGCGGAGGGTTCCATCAGAGGTTCGCCTGCCTACGGTGACGGGCGAGTTCATTATGCCACCGACAACGGATACGCTCACGCGATCCGCTTGAAGGGCGTCGTGCCGCTATGGCATACCAGAGTGAACGCACCTATAGGATCTTCCCCGGCCTATGCGCAAGGGGAGATGTATCTTGGAGGGTTGGACGGTAAGTTGTATGTTTTGAACGCCGCCACCGGTCAAATATTGTGGGCTTTCTCCACAGGAGGGCCTGTTTCGTCGTCGCCGGCGCATGCCAACGGAGTGGTGTTCTTTGGCAGCTCCGATCATCGCTTTTATGCCGTGGATACAAAATCGAAAGCGGCGCTGTGGAGCTTCGAAGCCGACGATGAAATCGTCTCGGACCCAGCCGTTGCGGAAGGGCGTGTGCTCTTCGGCACGCTGAAGGGTACGCTCTACGCATTGCGTTAAAGTCATCGCTATCGCCTGAGGGTCGGGCGGCCTGACGCACGGGCCGCCCTTTATTGGTTCGGCTCTTTCGTGACTAATTTGTAACGCAATTGTCGTTTTTCTGTTACGGATTAGATTTAGTATATGATGCAAATGCCGCTCGGTGTCGCGCACGCCAGAAGGAGGTTATGGCATGGGGTCTTTCTTCCGTTCCGTCTTTATCTCCGATGCTCATTTGGGGAGTAGGTGGTGTCGGGCGCAGAATTTGGCCTCATTTTTGGCCTACACCGAGTGCGAGAACCTGTATTTGGTCGGAGATATTCTCGAAGGTGCCAAGGTCACGCGGACATCTTCGTGGCCTCGCGCGCAGATAGAGGTGTTCAATCAGATACGCTTAAAATCCGCCGAGGGGCGGGTCGTTTACCTTCCCGGGAACCATGACCACTGCATGAAAGATTTTATAGGGCAGCAGTTCGGCAATATAGAGGTGGCACCTTACGCCGTTCACGAGACCGCTGGCGGCGTGCGCATGCTCGTTTTGCACGGCGACCAGTTCGATAAAGTGGTGGAGTTGAGCCCGTGGGTCACCGTCTTGGGGGACTTGGCCTACGAGGGGGCACTATGGCTGAACTTGTGGCTGAACGGGCTTCGTTCCTGGTTGGGCATGGGCTATTGGCCGCTTTCGCAATTTTTGAAACATAAAGTCAAAGATTTTATACAGATACTTTCGGCGTTTGAGAGCGTCCTTCAGCATGAAGCGTGGAAGCGCCACTGCGACGGGGTTATATGTGGTCATATCCATAAGCCGGCCATTCGAAAGATAGGGGAAATCCTTTACGTAAATTGCGGCGACTGGGTTGAAAGCTGCTCGGCCGTGGTTGAGCACGAAGATGGCAGGTTGGAGGTATTGTATTGGCATGACATGGAGAAACCATCGCTTTACATACCTTACGCTCGCTACAAGGTGATCTATCCTCCCTTTTCCGAACCCATACCGGCAGGCCTTGTGGCGATGCTCTCCCAGCAGGATACCGCGTAAAAGCGCGCTACCGCATCGTTGCTTTACCTCGAGTCTTGTCTCACAGCAGATATTAACAAGCCTTTCCGCTTTAGGCTGATTATCCATCGTGTCGGCTCTATTTCAAACAGTGTGGAAACATTCCGGTGGCAAGAATCCCAACAATATCTTCCTCGCATAGACCGTTACGTCCCGTAGGCCAAAGGAGAGGCGCTTGAGCATCTTTATTTTGGTATTGCAGCCCTCTTTCGAAGGCATTGGTGGTCCTGTTGTCGAAGTAGTTCAGGATCGGCTGTCGCCACCGTTTTAGGGTATTGCATCGTGTTATTGACAATCTCTGCCTAAAATATCTATTATATTGCTTGAGCACGGTAGGCCTCGGGGGAGATGGAGAGCGTGAAGATAGAGCTTTTCCATGGATCATCAGAAGGACGGATGGTTCCCGCGCAAAAGGTTAAGCTCTTAGCGCCGCAAGAGGCGAAGCCTTCTGCGGACTTAGAGCGCAACCCGCGAGGCGAGAAAGTTTCGGCAAATCCGAAGGAAGAAAAGAACGAGGCCGAATTCCTCCCGGAAAGGGTCAAAAAGCGGCTCGGGTTGGAGCCGTGTAAGACCTGTCAGAACCGCCGCTATCAGGATGCCTCAAACGACCCGGGCGTATCGTTTAAGAGCCCAACCGTCGTTTCCCCCCAGGCAGCTCCGGCTTTGGTGCGTGCTCACGAAGGCGAGCATGTGCGCCGCGAGCAAGCGCGTGCCGAGGGAGAAGACCGCCGCGTCGTATACCAATATGTGCAGCTCCAAACGAGCATATGTCCGGAGTGCGGCAGAGTGTATGTCTCCGGGGGCAAAGCCGTTACGGCCACAGCTCCCCGGGCCGAAACACCCTACAGCGCTGCGCGGCAGGATGCCTCAATAGAGTTTTTGGCTTGAGCGCCTTTATCCCTTCCATGACATAGTCCGAATTTCATAGAAATTGAACCGCCATTCTGACTTTGCCATAAGGCGAGCAAAATGTGCGAGCCGTGGGTGGAGCTGCGTCGCTTGTCTCTTCGGGAACGAAAACCACGAGGGCGAACTTGCCATGTTATAATGAACGAAAACGGCACAGTATGAGGAGGGGTTGACCATGAGGCGTATTTTTAAGGCGATGGTGCTGGTCGTGGCGTTGGCATTACTGGCGCTCGTCGCTTCGGCTGGCGTGGCGCAGGAGGAGTCGGCTGACACGCGCATATCCATAGCGCCGCTTTTCGTAGACGGTAAGATTGTAGAAGACAATGTGGTTTATGTGAATGCTGTTTACATTGAAGGAGCAGTGACATCAAAAACTGGCATTGTTTCGCTTCGATGGAGGAACGACCGCGGTGGGAACGGAGACGTGCGGCTTTACGTGGGCAAGCTCGGCGAAGCCAATTTAAACGGCAAGTGGTATGTGCCGCGCGTACCCTTGGCTTTGGGCATAAATACAATTACCATCGAAGCGGTGAACCTGAACGGCGAAATCTTCTCTAAACAGGTGGTAATAGATCGGCGGTAGAACCTCAAACGTAGCATTGCGTAAGAGTGAAGCGGACCCGACTTTCATGCGATAGGAACGAGCAACTTTTGTTCCTAAGTAGCAGTAGTTTTTATCGTAGCTTCGAGCGTTTGAGTTCTTCGTAAATGACAGAAAAGCAACGTTATCAATTTGTTTAAGGATAAAATGGTGAAGGGATTTTTAGACTGGGAAGAGCACGCAAAAGAAATGACGGAGGCTCAAATCGCGTCGAGGGGCATAAGGGATAAGGCCCTGTTAGAGGCGATGACGAGGGTGCCTCGTCATCTTTTTGTACCGGAGGAACTGCGGCATCAGGCCTTCGACGATATGCCTCTGCCGATAGGGGCGGGCCAGACGATATCTCAGCCTTATATGGTGGCCAAGATGACGCTCCTTTTGGCTCCGAAGACGGGAGACAAGATATTGGAGATCGGCACAGGTTCGGGCTACCAGGCGGCGGTGTTGGCGGAGTTGGGTGCGCGCGTCTGGAGCGTCGAGAGAATTCCGGCCCTGGCGGAACGCGCCAGAGAGGTTTTGTGCGATCTCGGATACGGCGATCGTGTGACGGTCATCTGCGGCGACGGAAGGCTCGGATATCCCGAAGCTGCACCTTACGATGGCCTCATCGTCACTGCGGCGGCTTCTGTGGTGGAGCCGGCCTGGAAGGAGCAGTTGGTAGAGGGCGGCAGGTTGGTGGTTCCCTTGGCCCAGGGAATTTGGGGAGAGCGGCTTCTGCTCTGTGTGAAAAAGGCTCACGGCTTTGAGGAGTCGTATCACGACTATTGCCGCTTCGTGCCATTGCTGCCAGGCGTCGCTGACGGGAAGGACGATTGAAGCCATGTTGTATAATGGCATACATAAGCCTTTGGGCTTTGCGTGGGGACAACCCGTTTTAGTTGCGATCGAGGAGGATGTATCATGCCAAACGATTACAAAGAGACCTTAAACCTGCCCAAGAGCACATTCCCGATGCGGGCAGCGTTGGCGAAAAAAGAGCCCGAACTGTTGAAGTTTTGGAGCGACGTCGGCCTTTATCAAAAGCTCATGGATAGGGCAAAAGACTCCACGCCATTTATCCTCCACGACGGGCCGCCCTACGCTAACGGCAACATCCACATAGGGACCGCTTTCAACAAGATACTCAAAGACTTCATTCCCAAATACAAGTGGATGCGCGGTTATCGGGCGCATTACGTCCCGGGGTGGGATACTCATGGGTTGCCGATCGAACTCAGGGTCTTGAAAGATGCCAACTTGACAAAGGACTCGATCGAAGCGGTCGAGCTGAGAAGGCGCTGTAAGGCCTATGCCCTGCACTATATCGACGTCCAGAGGGAGGAATTCAAAAGGCTGGGCGTATTGGGCGATTGGGAGCACCCTTATATAACGCTCTTGCCTAAGTATGAGGCGGCGGAGCTGAATGTGTTGGCCGACATGATAGAGAAGGGATTGGTATACAGGGGCTTGAAATCCGTCTTCTGGTGCACCGACTGCCAGACCGCCCTGGCCGCCGCCGAGATCGAATATGAAGACATCGCATCTCCCTCCATATACGTGGCCTATCCGATCCTCGCGGAGCTTCCGCTCCCCTCGGATGTGAAACCCTTTGTGATAATTTGGACCACGACACCGTGGACACTTCCGGCGAGTCTGGCCGTCGCCATACATCCTTCATACGATTACGCCTTTTACAGAGTCGGCGACAGGGCATATCTGGTGGCCAAAGAATTGGCCCCACTGGTGGAGAAAGAGACAGGGTTACGCTTTGAAGAGGTGCTGCTCGAGCGCAAAGGCAAGGAGCTCGAAGGTTTAACGGCGGGGCATCCATTCTACGAAGATCGGGTTGTGCCGTTGGTCCTGGCGGATTACGTGTTGCTCGATCAGGGGACGGGATGTGTCCACACAGCTCCGGGCCACGGCGTCGAGGACTTTGAGACCGGCGTGCGGTATGACCTTCCCATATTGAATCCCGTCGACGAGAAGGGGTTTTTCCTGCCCGACACGCCGTTGGTGGGGGGGCTTTCTCTGGAAGAGGCAGAGGAGAAGATCCTTCGAGCGTTGAAAGAGAGAGGGAGGCTTTTGGGGAGATCCAAGATCGTCCATTCTTACCCCCATTGCTGGCGGTGCAAGAGGCCAGTAATATACAGGGCTACCGAGCAATACTTCGTGGCAGTCTCGGCCTTCAGGGATCGGGCGCTGAAATCCATCGACGAGGTCAAATGGATCCCCGAATGGGGTCGGGAGAGGATTTGGAACATGGTCAAAGAGCGATCAGACTGGTGCATAAGCAGACAGCGCATTTGGGGCGTTCCGATCCCAGCCTTTCACTGCGAAGATTGCGGCGAGTTGATCTTATCGGCTCCATATGTCCGCAAGGTTAGCGAGAAAGTGGCTCTTCGCGGGACAGACGTGTGGTGGGAGGAATCGCCCGAGGAATTGTTGGGAAGCCTGTGTAAGTGTCCGAAGTGCGGCAGCAGTCGCCTGAGGAAGGAAACGGATATCTTAGATGTCTGGTTCGACTCAGGCTCGAGCCATGCGGCTGTGCTTGAAGCGAGGCCCGACTTGCGCTGGCCGGCCGATATGTACCTCGAGGGCAGCGATCAGCACAGAGGATATTTTCAGACATCCCTTCTCACGTCCGTGGCTACAAAAGGGCGCGCTCCCTATGACTCGGTCCTCACCCACGGCTTCATAGTTGACGGAGAAGGGCGGAAGATGTCCAAGTCGCTGGGCAACGTGGTCAACCCGCAGGACATTATCGGCCAGCACGGTGCCGATGTCCTGCGGCTGTGGGTCGCGTCTACCGATTATCGCAATGATGTGAGGATCTCCGATACCATACTGAACAACTTGATCGAATCGTATAGGCGCATCCGCAACACGATCCGCTTTATGTTGGGCAATCTCTTCGACTTCGATCCGAAAGAAGACAGCGTCTCGGCTCGCGATATGGAGGAGATCGACAGGTGGATCCTCTCCCGCCTGCAGCGGGTGATCGATCGGGTTACGAGGGGTTTTGAGGATTACGAGTTTCACGTGCCGACCTTCACAATACATCAGTTCTGCGTCAACGACCTTTCGGCCTTCTACTTGGACGTGAGCAAGGATCGCCTCTACGTGAATGCGCCTTGCGACCACTCCAGGAGGAGTTGCCAAACCGCCCTCTGGGTTATCCTTCGCTCCCTGCTCGAAATGCTTTCGCCGATCTTGAGCTTCACGGCAGAAGAGGCGTGGCAGTGCCTCCGCAGCATCGACGGTTCGCTTCCGGAGAGCGTCTTTTTGAGTTCGTGGCCCGAAATTGACCGCGAACTCGAAGATCCGTCGCTTGAGGAGAAGTGGCAACGCATTCTGACCGTGCGAGGAGCTGTCAGCAAGGTCCTTGAAGAGGCGCGCTCGAAGGGGCTTATAGGTCAGTCCTTAGAGGCATCGGTGGGTATCGAAAGAGCCGAAGAATTTGAAGATATGGCCAGCCTGGACGGCGCCCTGTGGGAGATGGTCTGCATCGTATCGCGCTTCGAATGGGTGGAGGGCGCTGTCGCGGGAGACGTGATCGGTAGAGACGAGGACACCGGCTTGGTGATCGGCGTGAGCAGGGCGCCTGGCGGCAAGTGCCCTCGTTGTTGGAAATATTCCACTTATCTGTCGCCTGACGGGCTCTGCCCTCGATGCGAAGCGGTGCTCGAGTCGCTTTCGAGTTCGAGGACGTAAGGCAGCGAGGAAGCCGTGATGGAGGAGTTTTTGTTAAATCTCAAAGCCAAGCTTGAGCGGGAGGCCAGCGATATAGCTTCGCTGCTGGACTCTATGGCCGAAGAGGGCGGGGCGAGTTCGGCGGTTGAGATGGCTCGCGCTACTCATAACCACCCAGCCGACTCCGCCTTAGGCCTCATGGAGAAGGAGCTCGCCGTCGGGAATGTGGCCCTCTTGAAGGAGTTGCTCGAAGACATCCGCCATGCCCTGCGCAAGCTGGATGCGTGTCCCGAGAAGTTCGGCATGTGTGAACGCTGCGGCAAGCCCATCGATATAGAAAGGCTGGAAGCCAGGCCGTGGGCGAGGTATTGCGTCTCTTGCAAGCAGAAGATAGAGGCGAAAACGAAGGGCAAGTGACCTCTGCGTTTCATGAGCCTTTTTCGGAAGACCAGAACGAAGATTTTGACGAGGATGAATTCAAGGGGACGAGCGTCTCCCTTGGAGCCGCAGAAGACAACCCAAGGCTCGATCTCTTCCTCGCAAAGGAGTTGGGTGTATCTCGCTCTTACGCCAAGAGCCTCGTTATCGAGGGCAGAGTTCGCACCCTGAGAGAGGAAGCCCGCCTGAAGCCGTCGAGCAAGGTTCGGGCGGGTGCGAGTTTTGTGATATCCCTCCCGCCGCCTCGCGAGCTCGAGCTGGAGCCGGAACCCGTGGCGTTCGGCGTGGTATACGAAGACGATGACATCGCCGTGATCGACAAGCCGGCCGGGTTGGTGGTCGCTCCCGCTCCGGGCCATTGGAGGGGAACGCTGCTCCATGGCCTCCTGTATCGTTTTCCGTCTATGAGGGTTATAAACGGCACAGAGAGACCGGGCATGGTCCATCGCCTCGATGCCGGCACATCCGGCTTGATGGTGGTGGCCAAAAACCTTCATGCTCAGGGCTTCCTGATGGAGTTGTTTCGTCAGAGGAAGGTCAAAAAGGAATACATCGCCTTGGTCAAGGGATCTCTTCCCCGCAAAGAGGGGTCCGTAGACGCGCCGATAGGGAGGGACCCGAAGAACAGGTTGCGCATGGCGGTTGTCCCTCACGGCAAGCCTGCCGTTACGCGTTACGAAGTATTATGGCTTCGTCAGGGATGTTCGCTCACGATTTGCCGTCCGGTCACCGGAAGGACGCACCAGATCCGCGTCCACATGTCGTATTTGGGCTGTCCTATCGTAGGGGATATCCTCTATTCGCCTAAAAGCGACGAGCGCCTCGACCGCCCTTTCCTCCATGCGTGGCGACTTGCCTTCCCTCACCCGACGAGGGGTGAAGTTATAAACTTTCGTTCCTTCCTGCCTCCCGACCTGCGCCAATTTCTTCGAGGGAGGTTTTCCACGCCGTAGGCGATACTACGAGGCTCTTGGCGTCCGTGTAGGTGACGTGAGCCATGCTGCCCGGAATAGCTCTCACATGTTTTTTGAGCGTGTAATCAACGGTGACCTTCTCTGCGAGCCTGGCCTTGCTGTAGTAGGCGGCCAACGATGCCGCAAAGAGAAGGGCTTTTTCGCTCATCCCCCCGCCTGTGATAACGACGTGGGACCCCGGGATATCTTTGGCGTGCAGCCACATGTCGTTCGGGCGAGCGGCCTTGAAGGTGACGAACCTGTTGCCTTTGGCGTTTAAACCCACCAATATACGCCCTCCCTCCGGGAGCCTGAAGGTCAGATGCGGCGGGGTGCTCTCGACCCTACGCCCGCGTTCCTTTTTGGCGGCGATTTCGTCCAGGAGTGGCTTGACTTCGTCGGGGAATTCGAGGATCCCCAACATCTCGATCTCCTCTTCAACTTCGGCGATTTCTTTTACGAGTTTGTCCCGTTTCGCTTCGAGCGGCTTTATGTCCCTTTTGTATTTCTTAAAAAGAGAAAAATAACGCTTCGCGTTCTCTATAGCAGATTTGTCGGGGTCGAGCGGAATCTCTACAGGCCCTTCCTCCTTCCAGCCCTGAAGGGTTACCTTCTCCGTGCCTGGCGATACGCTGTCGGCATAAGCCAAAAGGATCTCTCCCCAGTAAGACCATCGCGAAGCCATATGTGTGCTTTGGATGACCCTTTCTACACCCTGCAATTTGTTGCGCAGCAGCTTGACCTTTGAGAGCATGGCTTTGCGGACGCACAGTTTTGCTTCCCCTACATAGCTTGCAAGTGTCGGCAAAAAGGTGGTTTCACGGCACGCCGATAGGGGGGATCCCGCAATAGCCCTCGCTTCGGGCAAGAGTTTCGGAAAGACCGCAAGGTAGTTGTTTATCTTCTGCACGACGAAGGCGTGGTTCCATCCTTCGTCTAACAGCGAAGATATGAGGGCGCGCCACTCCTCGGGCGAGTAAAGCTCCCAGTGCGTTTCTATGTGCCGCAAAAGGCCGGGACCGAGCCCTTTAAGCCTGCTTAAGTTTTCTCGCGTTAAGGCGACTTCCTCGAGCGTCACGCCGTCGAAGGGAGGCGGAACTTTGTACGGAAGCCCAGGAAGGAGGGATCTGTAGCGGTTTTCATCTCTGTGGACGTGTCGCGCGCACTCCACTATGCGGTCAGATTCGTCTAAAATGAGCAAGTTCGAAAACTTCCCCGTGGCTTCCAGCACCAAAGCCCTCGTCGAGGCAGCGCCGGCTCCCAGGCTCCTGCGAAAGGAGAACTTCAAAACGCGGTCGTCGCCGATCTGCTCTATGTCTTCCAGCGCGTATCCCGCTATGTGACACTTTAGCGCTTCTTTGATGGGCGGGACCTTTTTCGCCCACCCCTTTATTTCCTTCAGGTCAGAGGGGGAAATGCGGGAAAGCCCGTAAAATCTGGCATCCCAGGAGAAGAAAAGCCATTCCCTCCCAAAGCCCAGCGCGGCCCACTGATCTCCTGCCTCTGCGGATATCGCCTTGCTTCTTTTGTACGATGCGGAAAGTTCCCTCTCCCAGGCTTTTACCATCTCCGGCCCTATTGTCGCTCCGACGACTGTTGTCATCGATTCTTCCTCCACCCATTAATATGCGTCTTGCAGTGAACGATTATAGCGCTCTTAAACCCTTAATGGCCGGGTAAAGATGCCATGACGAAGGGCCTTTTAGAAGCCCTGCGCCTGCGCGCAGAGGCTAAAGACATCCGTGCCGAAAGGGCGTATACTAACCTAAAGAGATAACCTTGTTTTTCATGTCCTTTTATACTCGACGGGGATAGCCTTGAAAAATTTTAGCGGAGCAGTTCAATTTTAAATTTTAAGATAAATCGTCCGATATCGCAAAACGTGAGCCTCGCTTTATGGTAACGCCGTCTTGGCGTTCGTTTCAGCTTGACCCCTTTTCTATATGGCCTTAGAATCGAAAATAAACTGGGGCGTCTTAAAAATTTAGAGAGCTTAGTTGGGAGGTTTGAACGATGACGCAGGTCAAGTGGGGAGTAAAACCGGAGGATGTGTTCTCGATACTTGAGAAGTGGATCCTGCGAGATGGCTTCGACATAGTGATCGACATGGAGCGTTCCAAGGGCAGCCGCATCGTGGACGCCGTTACCGGTGATGAGTGGCTCGATTTTTATACATTCTTTGCCTCGGCTCCCTTCGGCATGAACCATCCGAAGTTGGCCAACGACGAATTCAAGGAGAAGATCTTCCGCGCCGCCATAAACAAGGTGGCCAACTCCGATATATATACGGTTGAGATGGCAGAATTCGTGAAGGTCTTTACCGAAGTGGCACTTCCGCCCGGTTTCGCGCATCTCTTTTTCATCGACTACGGCACGCTGGCGATCGAAAACGCCTTCAAGGTGGCTATGGACTGGAAGGTGCGTAAGCTCCTTTCGCGCGGCAAAATTTCTAAAGGCGACGCCGTATCCGGCAAAAAAGGTACAAAGGTCATTCACTTTAGAGAGGCCTTTCACGGCAGGAGCGGTTATACGCTCTCCGTGACGAACACGGCAGATCCGAGAAAACACTTCTACTTCGCCAAATACGGCTGGCCCAGGGTCATAAATCCCAAGATCGCATGGCCATTAGAGGAACATCTTTCCGTCGTGGAATGGCTTGAGTCAGTGGCTGTAAGCCAGATCGAGCAGGCCTTCTGGGACAATCCGGACGACATATGCGCCATCGTCATCGAGACCATCCAGGGCGAGGGCGGGGACAACCACTTCAGGACGGAATTCTTTAAGAAGTTGCGCAATCTGGCGGATGAGAATGAAGCCATGTTGATATTTGATGAGGTCCAGTGCGGCATGGGGATAACGGGGAAAATGTGGGCCTTCGAGCACCATGGTGTGGCGCCCGATATATTTGCCTTCGGCAAGAAATCGCAAGTCTGCGGCATCGCCGTAAGCCCGCGCGTTGACGAGGTGGACGAGAATTGCTTCCGCGTATCGAGCCGCATAAACTCGACCTGGGGAGGCAACATATGCGACATGGTTCGCGCCACGAGATATCTTGAGATATACAGGGACGACCATGTGCTCGATTACGTCTCTTCGCAGGCCGGGCCGCGACTGATGCAGGGGTTGGAGGAATTGCAGAAAGACTTTCCCGGCCTCGTCTCCAACGTCAGGGGCAAGGGGTTGATGTGCGCCTTCGACCTTCCCTCATCTCAAGTTCGTGACGCATTTTTGCAGCGCGCTCGCGAAAATAAGGTCCTCATTCTGCCCTGCGGCAGCCGCTCGATACGTTTTAGGCCTGCCCTCAACGTCTCGTTTGAGGATATGGACAGCGGCCTTGAGGCGATTCGTCGTTGCCTCGCAAAGCTCTCCGGTTGAACCGGATGTGTTCGCTAAAGGGCTGGTTGCGTCTTTGGCTTTGCGATCCACTACTTAGCCCGTAAAACATAGGAGGATGGCGGTGTGGTGAATTTTTGGTCTGAGATAAACTGGCAGCTGATCCTCTCGCTGGTCGTGATAGGTGGCTTGGTGGCCTACCTCGGCGACATAGTCGGGACGCGCATAGGAAAGCGCAGGATCTCCCTCTTCGGCTTGAGGCCTCGCCACACCTCCTCGATTATAACTGTCGTCACTGGTATTTTGATAGTAGCCGGGACATTCGTCGTGTTGGCCGCAACTTCCGAGACGGTTCATACCGCCCTATTCAGCATGAAATTCATACAACGCCAGATTTCAAGCCTCACAGAGCAGCTTCAGGAGAGCCGTCAGGAGCTTGAGGAGTTGGAAACGGAGCGGGACAGCTTGAGATCTCAAGTGGACGACCTCACCGCGAGGCGGCGCAGCCTCGAGGAAGAGGTGGCCAATCTGAAAAAAGAGGCAGAGGAGCTGCGCCGCGGTTTAGAGCAGATGCGCGAGGAGCGCATTTTGGCCTTCGCCGGCGAGCTCTTGGGACAGGTGTCGGTTGGGCCGAACGCGAGCGCAGAAGAGGTCCAGGAGGCCTTGAATGCGCTGGTGAGGCAGGTGGCCGTCATGGCTTCGCTGCGTATAGGCACAAGGCCAGAAGACGTCACCGTGGCGATTCCGGAAGATCAATGGAAAAAAACGACTGAGCAGCTCGTGGGAGCTCCCGAAAAGTATGTCATTCGCATGATCGCCGAGTCGAACCTCGTGCGAGGCGACGCCGTCCACGGCATTTTGGAGTTGCACGAGAGCCGCCTCATATACCGCAGCGGGCAAGAACTCATAAGCCACACCTTCACCGAGCCGCTATCGAGGGAGAAGGCAGAGGAAGAGCTTTTGTCGCTGCTACAACAGGTCAACAGTCGCTCTGTGGCCGACGGCATTTTGCGCGACCCATTGCGCGGCACCGTAGGTAACATCTCGGCGAGCGACTTCTTCGACGCCGTCGACGAATTGGTCGACAAAGAGCCTCCCTTCTCGGTGACGATAGAGGCGAGCGATGACATCTATACAGAGGGGCCTGTGAGGGTTAAAATAAAAGTTGAGGGGATTCCCTCTCATACTTAAGAGGAGCGCGATTGAAGATGCTGATCGTTGCGTGTCAAGTCTGCGGTGAGGTGAAGGTCCTTGCCGGGGCGCCCGATTCCGACGGTATGGCTCGTATACACTGGGTGTGTGGGCAGTGCGGCAGCGGCCAAGTGGTTCAGGTTCCGGTCAAGCAGGACGCGCGTGGCGATTTGCGCCGGATCATAGGCGGGCTTTGCGTTACGAAGTGCGGCGAATATGTGACCGCAGAGGGATCGTCGGAGGAAGAGGGGTAACCCGACAGGGCGATGCCCAAGACTGAGGGGTACCTTTTCTACGACAGTGCACGCGCCATCACTCCTGAGGAGCTGCAGGAACTCTATCGCTTTGCCTACTGGGGTAAAAGCCGCACAATAGACCAGATAGCGCGCATGCTGTCTAACAGCAGTATGTGTTTTTCCGTGCGCCACGAGGGGAAGGTCGTCGCCTTTTGCAGGGTGCTCACCGACTTCGTTTTTCGCGCCTCTTTATGGGACTTTCTCGTCCATCCCGATCACCAGGGCAAGGGCGTCGGGTCTGCGCTTGTCGATTACGCTTTAAATCACCCGGCCATCAAGGATATTCCGCTCATCATCACATATACGCGCGATCTGGCCTCTTTTCTCGAACGCCACGGTTTTGAAGGCGATGAAGGCGCTTTGATCTTACTGCGGCGCCCTTTGGAATATTCGTGAGGGGGCTTGACAGTTTACCTCTAAGAGGGTATAAGGAACGTCGTCAAAAAATAACCCCCGCATAGGCGGGCCCTGGATGCTGATGACATATCGGCGCTGGGGCTTTTGTTGTGAGCCCAGGAGGCCGTCTAAGGGGGAGTCTGGGAGGTGTTTCTCATGCCCGTGGGGCGCTTCCTGGTAACTTCGGAATCTGCCACCGAAGGTCACCCTGATAAGTTGGCCGATCAGATTTCAGATGGCATATTGGATGCCATACTGACCGAAGATCCGATGGGGCGTGTGGCTTGCGAGACGTTGGTCACGACCGGCTTGGTTATGATAGCCGGAGAGATAACTACCAGTTGTTACGTGGATATACCTCGACTTGCGCGCTCAATAGTAAAAGATGTGGGCTATACCAGGGCCAAGTACGGCTTCGACGGTGACACCTGTGCCGTCGTCACTGCCATAGACGAGCAGTCTCCGGATATCGCCCAAGGGGTCAACCGCGCCTTAGAGGTGCGGGAGTCCGAGATGGACGATGACGAGATAGACCGTATAGGTGCCGGCGATCAGGGCATGATGATAGGATATGCCACCAACGAGACCGAAGAGCTCATGCCTATACCGATAACGCTCGCTCATAAGCTGGCCAGGCGGTTGGCCTTCGTTCGCAAGGCCAAAACTCTTCCTTATCTTCGCCCGGACGGCAAGACACAGGTGACCGTGGAATACGAAGCGGACAAACCTAAGCGCGTTAGTGCCATAGTGGTATCGGCCCAACACCATCCGGCGGTAGAGCAAAAACAGCTCTGCGATGAGATAAAAGAGCATGTCATCGATGTCGTTGTCCCTCCCGAGATGGTGGACGAGCGCACCAAGATATTCATTAACCCCACCGGGCGTTTTGTGGTCGGCGGGCCTCTTGCCGACACCGGCCTCACGGGGCGGAAGATCATGGTGGATACTTACGGGAGCGTGGTGCCTCACGGGGGCGGCTGTTTTTCGGGGAAAGATCCTACGAAGGTGGACCGCACCGGAGCATATATGGCCAGATACGCGGCCAAAAATGTGGTCGCCTCGGGGTTGGCCGATAAGTGCTTGATCCAGGTCGCCTACGCCATAGGCGTAGCCAGGCCTTTGGCCATCTATGTCGATACGTTCGGGACCGGCAATGTTTCCGATGAGGAGATAACGCACCTGGTGAAGGAGCATTTCGACTTTCGCCCTGCCGCCATGATCCGCGATCTGGATTTGAGGAAGCCCCAGTACAGACCCTTGGCGGCTTACGGCCACATGGGGCGGATCGACCTCGACCCGATCCCTGCGTGGGAGCGCACGGATCGCGCTCAAGACTTGCGCCGAGCTGCGGGTGCTTAGGCACGTTGCACAGGCGTTATCTTTTCGGTATTTCGAGGACTTTCTTGGATGTGGCGAGCCACATGGTCTTTCCCGTCCATTGTCCGGTTTGCGGTAAGGCAGGCGTGGTGGCGTGTCAGGCCTGCCTTGATGCTCTCATCTCGCCTAAACCTCCCAAATGTCTCCTTTGCGGTAAGTCCTTCCCGTGCCCTTCACATCCTGCGTCGCCGGCTCTTCTTTTCGGTGCGTTGCACGACGGCAAGGCGCGTGATCTCGTTTTGCGCCTCAAGTACGACGGATATAAGGCTTTGGGAAGGGAAATGGGGCGCGCCTTGGCGAGGAATTTGCGAAGGCCCGAGGGAGAGCTGCTCGCTCCCGTGCCATTGCACAGGCGGAGCGAACGACCGTATAACCAAGCCCGCGCACTGGCTTGTGGGGTTTCCGATGTATGGGGAATCCCGACCGAAGAAGGGCTTAAGTGGATCGCGGATGTGGAGCCCCAGACGAGACTCGGCGCTTCCTCCCGCAGGACCTTGCCCAAGGGCGCGCTCGAGTGGAGGGGTTTGCCCTTGAATGGGAAGGCCGTTATAATTGTCGATGACGTATGCACGACGGGCTCTACGCTTTCGTGCGCGGCATGCGCCGTCGAGAGGGCCGGCGGCTTTCCAGCGGCTGCGATTGCTTGGAGCGTCTCGCTTTGAGAGACGACTCTTGCGTAAAGGGGGTAGGGAGTTGGCGTGCAAAGAATTGAATCAACAGGGTTTGCAAATGCTCACGAGAGAGATCGTCGAGACGGCTCATCCGCTTAAAATAGTGCTTTTCGGGAAAGCGGACGAAAGTGGGTGGACGAACGACCTCGACTTGCTCGTTGTAGTGCCCGAGGAGGTCTCCCTCAGGCAGACTGCCTTTATGCTGCGAGAACGCATGCGCTGCATGGCCGTTCCCTTTAAGCTCATAATAACTACCCCCAACGACTTAGAGAAACCAAAACGCCCCCTCGGTCTGATCTACCGCCACATAATTGAAAGCGGAAGGGTGATTTACGCTGCTTAAAAAAGAGGGGAAGTGCCTCTAAAGCCCTCGTCGGCTGTGGCCGAAACTTATATGTCTTGAGGGTGAAGAAAGAATGGCGGGTGAGCGCTATGATAGACAAAATTAGAGGTATCTTCGGGACTCAGCCGGTGGATAAGGTAAGGCAGCAGAAAACAGAGGTCAAAGAGCGAAAGGATAAGGCCGACGGCGTCGAGGTCAGCCCTTTCGCCAAAGAGTTGGCTGCTGCGTCCGCTGAGATGAAAAAGATCCCCGATGTGCGGCAAGAGAAGGTAGAACAGATCAAAAAAGAAATAGAAGGCGGAACCTACTCTCCCGACTTGCGCGAAGTAGCGCGGAGGCTTTTTCTGGCCGGCATATTGAGAGAAGACAAGGAAAGTTAAGATTATGTCGGCAGAAGGTTTGATTAAGTCTACACTCTCCCTCATCGAGGAGATTGAGGCTACGGTTGAATGTTTGGTCTCGCAGAGAGAGGCGCTCACCAGCGGGCGCCTCTCTGACATACAGGGCCTCCTCCAAAACGTAAGGCACGTCGCGGTTAAAGCGCAGGAGGCGGAGAGGGATCGCCACCTGAAAGCTGTGGCATTGGCTAAGCAGTTGAGGTGCGATCCTTCGGCTCAGGCAATAGCGTTGCGTTTGCCCGAAGACGAAGCGGCTTCACTTGCGAGTGCGGCTAAGCGGTTGGATATAGTCGTGAGGAAGTTGCGTTCGGAGTTGGAGATCTACGGACGCCTCTTGGAGGAAAGCTCCACCTTGGGCGAATTGCTCATTTCGCGCTGGCGCGAAATCGGTAACGGTTTCGGGGGCCTCAGAGGCGGTTTTGAGGTAAGGGGTTAGGGGGGGAAGGCGGATGATCAACTCTTTCTTCGGCCTGGAGATGGGGCGCCGGGCCATGGATTATTTCAGGCGCGGCATGGAGACGGCGGGGCACAACATAGCCAACGCAGACGTGGAAGGGTATTCCCGCCAGCGGGTCGAGGCCTCCACGACAGAGCCGTACACGGTTCCCGGTATGAGCCGCCCGGAGATCCCTCTGCAGATCGGGACAGGTGTCAAGGTCGATGCGATAGTCAGGTTGCGCGACGCCTTTTTGGATGCCCAATATAGAGAGGAAGCGTCTTTGCAAGGCTACTGGGAGGCCCTCGAGCAGGCCATAAACAACATCGAACTCTTCGTGAACGAGCCCGCCGGCGAAGGTTTATCGAGCGCCTTAAACGCTTTCTGGTCGGCCTTGGAAGAGCTGCAGAAGCGCCCCGAAAACAGCGCCGCTCGCGAGGGAGTGATCCAGAGCGCCCAAAGCTTAACCGTTTTTCTCTCACAACTCGCTCGAAACTATGACCAGTATAGAGTTTCTTTGAACAACGATTTGAAGCTCTCCGTAGAAGAAGCGAACTCGTTGATAGACCAGATCGCCGCCCTGAACGGAACCATCGCCGAAATCCAGGCGGTGGGCGGCAACCCCAATGACCTGTTGGACAGGCGCGACCTGTTGGTGGATAAATTGAGCCTTTTGCTCGATGTGTCGGTGGCATCGACAACCGATCAGGCCGACGGGGACTTCAAGATAGACCTCCACGGCAAGACTTTGGTGCAGGGAACGCAAAGCAGGCACCTCGTGCTCGTCTCTATGGCGGGCAACGAGGGATACTACGACGTGCAGGTCGAAGACAACCTCTTCGATCAGGTGTCAGATCCCTCCGTCCTCCTGGCTATTGTCGAACAGCGCGCTGCGGAGGCGGTTCATTCCGTCCGGGTAAATCGCCTGGCCACGGAGACGGCGTGGAAGGTCGGCTCTACGGGTGGGCTTTCAAACGTCACAAGTCCCGACCAGGCCTTGAATTTGCGAGGCTCCTTTGGCCTTCAGGTCAGTTCGGGCGGCGTAATTAAAAACTCCATCAGCTTTGCCGACTCCGGCGGTAGAGTCTTGGGAACCCCCGGGCCGGGAGAGCCCACGGAGTATTCGTTCCGCCTCGCTGCGGGTGGTTTTGAAAGCGTTGTTACAGTGAAATGGAATAGCACCGATAATAGATGGGATATTTCAGACAACCTGGGCAATACGAATAGTGCCGGAAGCGACCTTTACCTTGCGGATTTAGAGGGCTTTGTCAACAACCATTATTCGTCCGACCTCAATGCCTCTGTGGATTCCTCTCGCCTCGTGCTCGAATCTGTCGATCACAACCTCATATCCATGACCGATATCAAGGGAGACCTTGCATCGAAAATGGGCCTTGCCGATGCGGGCAAAACCGTGACGATAGACGTAGTGGAGGAAGACACCCTTCAAACGATAGCTAACAAGATAAACAGCGCCTATGCTGCCGCCTCCGGAAGCCCGAGCGCTCCGGAGGAATGGCTTAATGCCTCCGTGAAGGAGTCCATATACGGCTCTTACTATCTCGAGCTCGAAAGCCACGTCGTGGGCGAGGCCTACCGCATAAATGTCTTGGGCGACGAGGGAGGAAGCTTCTATGCGGCCCAAAACCTCGGCCTCACCGACGGAAGCGGGAGGACCAACGTCATAGAAGCCGCCGAAGACGCCCTCTTCCTCTTTGACGGAAGGGAATACCTGTCGTCGAGCAACGCCTTCAAAGACGCCAGGCGGATCACGCCCGACGACGGCTACGCCGCGTCCACGTTAGAAGAAGTGTCTCCGGGGGTGCGCTTGACGCTTCAGTCGACCGGGGACACGAGCATAACCGTCCTCCACCACGTCAAGGGAGGCAAGATCCTCGGGTTGCTCGAGGCCCGCGATGACATCATTTTGAGCCACCTCGACAGCTTTGACGAGCTGGCTTACCGCCTGGCGCTCGAGTTCAACGCAATCCATCGAGCCGGCCACGGCATAGGTGACAACGCCGAGCTCACCGGCATATCCTTCTTCAAACCCCTCCCCTCACTCGCGGGAGCGGCCGAGGGCCTTTCCGTAAACAGCGCACTAGTCGAGGATTCGAGCCTCATAGCCGCTGCCAGCGGCGACGGCACGGGGCACAGCGTCGGAAGCGGAGACGGGTCAAACGCCCTTCGGATGGCGCAGCTGAAGCAGAGCAAGGTCTTGAAGGGCAGGAGCGCGAGCTTCAACGAGTTCTATGAATCCTTCATTGCTACCCTCGGCGCTCAAGGGCAGCGGGCTCGCACCATGGCCGATAATCAACGGGCGCTTATGAACCAGATCAACGCGCAAAGGCAGTCGGTCATGGGCGTGAACATCGACGAAGAGATGATGGACATCATCAAGTTTCAGCAGGCTTTTAACGCGATGGCTCGTTATATTACGACCATCGACGAGATGCTCGACGTCATCGTGAACCGAATGGGCATAGTGGGCCGTTAGCGCTTTTTGCAGGAGGGGATCGAAATGAACCGCGTAACCAACTCCATGATGCAGCAGGTCTTTCTTTCGGATATGCACAAAAACCTGACTCGCATGTTGGACCTTCAGAGGCAGATGTCCACGGGCAAGCTATACCAGCGTCCCTCTGACAACCCGATCGGCGTGGTGCGCGAGCTTTCGATAGACACCTCCCTCGTGGAAAACCGGCAGTACATAAAGAACTTGGACGATGCCATCTCCTGGCTCTCGTACACCGACAGCGCTTTGGACCAGATCACGAACGTGGCTCAGCGCCTCAGAGAGCTCGCCATATACGCCGGAAACGGTGCCCTTTCAGATGTCGATCTGGACGCGATCGCACAAGAGGTCGAGCTGTTGCAGGAAGAGCTTCGCCAGACCGCAAACTATGAGGTGGAGGGAAGGTTCATCTTCGCCGGCCTCGCCACCGGGGAGAGCCCTTTCGTCCGAGACGAGCAGGGTCACGTAGTTTACCGTGGCAACCTGCGCAACATAGCGTTCGAGGTCGGGCGGTTCGAGACGGGGCAAGTCTCTGTCCATGGGCGCGAGGTGTTTCCAGAAAACGAGAAGCAATACATCATAAAGAGCGTTGACCTCCCTCTCGACTTTCGATGGGAAGGGCGGAGCGAAATACTCCAATTTCAAGTGGGCGACCGAGTCGCAAAGGTTCGCATACCCGAGGTGTGGTCGGACGACGACAGGAGCGACACTACACAAAACCCCGATTTCAACGAGTTTCGCGACCCTGGCGAAATAGGCGGCTATTCTTTGGATGAGATCGCCGAAATTATAAACAACTCGCTCGATATGGGCGACGTGGGGCGGATCGTCTCCGTCTATGTGGAAAAAGACGCCGGCCGAGGTGTACAGCGCCTCGTCTTTAAAAGCCACACGGGAGAGCCCATCCAGGTTACGGGTTGGCCCGAGACGGACCCAGAAGCCGCGGAAGAAGGCGTTAAAAGCCTTCCTGTTGGCACTGGATGGTCGGCTTCTTCAAGTGGCGAAATCACGATAGAATGGAAAGACGGCACTTCGCAGTCCGTGACGATTGAAGCCGGCGATGACCTTGACCACGTGCGCCAAAAGTTTTTGGCGCTTCCAGATGTGGGTGCCATTGTAGATGGCGACAACCTCATCGTGTATAGCCGCACGCCTGGCAGGTCCTTTGCGCTCCGCACGAGCGGCTCCGGTACGGATCTCTTTGCCGACGGAACGACCTCGCAAGCCTTAAATCGCCCGAAAGACCACAGCCACATCGACCTTGCGTCACTTTTGGGCATGGAGACCACGCTTAAAAGCACAGAATTTAATTTCCTTGGTTATGACACCGTAACCAACCCGCTCCACTGGAAGATCAAAAGCGGTTCCAACTCGGCCGAGTTATTTATCAACTACGACCCAAATCTCACGGCGGAGGAACTCGCCGCTCGTCTCAGGAACGTAGCGGGCGATTGGCTCGAGGTCATCGTCCAGACCGACGAAAACGAGCCTTCTTCGGGCTCGTCCCCGCACTCAGGTGACAACGAGGAAGCTGCTACGACGCGCCTGATTTTGAGGACCAAAACGGGTGAGCCTTTGACGATTTATGACGGCGAGTCGGCAGGGTTACAATATGCTGCTAAACTTGGTTTGTCCACGGCCTTGACATCAGACGTTGCTTCACTAAATTTCCCTGCCGGCGTGGACCCGAACATGCCCATGCTCATGTCCGTCTTCGTGGGCGATAAGGAATTCTCGGTAAAGATATATCAGGACCAGATTTTAAGCGGCCTCGACGTGGCGAAAGAGATCGTCCGCCAGGTGGGTGAAGACCTTTTGGGCGTCGACGACTTCGGCGACGCGACCGGAGCCGGGGGTTTTGCGCTCTATGCCAAGACCGGTGAGCCGTTAAGGATCGTAGATCGCCCCTATGGAGACCCGACCTTGGCTAACTATTCAGCAGGCCTTGCCCTGCAGCTTGGGATACATGCCGGGATCATCGGCGATCCCGTGGCCCAAAATGTTCCTTTGAGCGACGGAAGCTTCAAGATCGTAACGCTTGGCCATACGGTTGAAATCCCGGTCTCTTCGACCGATTCTCCCTTAGACGTGGCGCGCCGCATCAGGGAGTTGGCCGGAGGGTGGCTCGACGTCACATATTACGACGGCGATATCTCAAGCAACAGTAATAATATCCGTTTAGCCATAGCCGCCAAGGACGGAAGCCCTTTGAGCATTTACGACATATCTGGCGGCAACGCCGAAGCCCTCGAAATCGACAATTCCGTCAGGGTCCAACTGGAACCTTCTCTTCCTACATCTGGAACGCTTGCCATCACCGTGGACGGCTACACTCACAAGATAGACCTCGCGCAGGCCGACCTCGACTCTTCCGGCGTCGTAACGCCACAAGAATTGGTGAGCGTCATCAACGCCCGCTTTCAGGGGCAGGACGTCAGGGCCGAGCTCGTTAGCGAGGGCGGAAATGATTATCTCGTCCTCTTTTCTCCTCGGGGTCTTACGATAAATGTAACAGATGACCCAAGTAACAGTGTATTTATTGATGACCCGGTTTCAGGTAATTCAGTTTCGTCTGCAAACCGCGGCGGCTCCGGCCCGTCAAACCAAGTTTTGGCGCGCCGCACGGCGGCAAACCAAAACGAGACCGATTTCTTCGGCCTGTTGGAGGACTTATCCGACGCGATACGCTCCGGAGACATAACCGGCATATCCGACTCCCTGTTGCCCAAGATCGACGCGTTTACGGATAACCTCTTCAAGGTTCGCGGGCGCGTAGGGGCCCTACAACTGCGGTATGAGACGAGCCGGAAACGTTTGCAACAGAACGACGTATCCCTCCAGGAGCTGCAAAGCAAGATTTCCGATACGGACCTGGCTGAGGCCGTGACGCGCTTTCAGATGGCCCAAGCCGTGTATCAGGCAAGCCTTGCCACCATCGCCCGCATAATCCAGCCGACGCTCGTCGACTTCCTGAGATGAGCAGCCCTCTTGGCCTGCAGGACGGTCGCCCGCATTGTGCGCCTCGGCATTGGCGCGCAGTGCGGGCGATTAACTTGCAGCTTGCGCCCGCCGTTGCTATAATGAAAACGACGAGGTTTTCGGCAGTGCATATGGGGGGAAGAAAGATGAAGGCTTTTAAAAGAGGGCGCTTGGGACATTTAAAACTCATCGGAATGACGGTCGCGATTTTAGCCTTTGCATCTTGTGCAGTGGCCGCTCCTTATGATCAGATACTTCAGCGGTGGACCAAGACCAACCAATATAAGAACGACATCGGGGCGGAGATGTGGATAAGCGCTTCTTACTATGCCGCGGAGTATATCGAGGCTCTCGTCCAAGCCGAGGCAGACAAAAACCTTTGGACGGAGGACGAGCTCGAGCGCTACAAGTATGAATTGCTCAAAGCGCTGCAGCTCGAAGAGTATTTGCCCTTCAGGATAGAGTTCGACAACCGCGCTTCGCCCATCAGCATGGCGCCCTTCGATGAACAAGTTACCCTGTGGATCGGCAACAAGAAATATAAGCCCATGGACTACGATAAGCGGTTCAACTTCAGGCTCTCCGGCAAGCGCGACGGCATGGTTTATTTCCCGCGCTACGACGAGAAAGGGAAGTCCTTGCTCGACGGCGTAAAGACCGTAAAGCTTGAAATAAATGGCAACATCAGTCCGGTCACGATAGGCAGGAGCATCGAGTTCATGTGGGACGTGAGCCGGGATGACCCGGAGAGGCTCTTCAGGGGAAGGGCCGCTGCGCAGCTTGAGCTGGATCGCCTCATCCGCAGGCTGGAGCAGCTGAACAAACAGCGCGCTGAGTTAGAAAAGCAGCTGCAGGAGTTGACCGAGGAAATAAACCGCGTTCAGACCCGCGTAGATGAGTTGCAGAGGCAGTAGTGATTGCCGAAACGTTAACAAAAAAGGGGGCGGACGTTCCGCCCCCTTTTTTGCGCTCCTCTTTGCCGCGGTATTGGCGGTCTCACTCGTCGTGGCAATTTCTGTGGGCGACGTGCCGCTGGGCGCTGGTGAAATATCTCGAGCTTTGGTCCTGGGAGTGCTCGGCAAGGGCAGCGGGCTCGCGCACGCCATCGTATGGCAGGTGCGGCTGCCTCGTTCTTTGGCTGCGGTCGCGGCGGGCGCGACCCTCGCCGAAAGCGGCGTCGTATTCCAGGGGCTCCTCTTGAATCCGCTGGCTGAGCCTTATACGCTCGGAGTGGCCTCCGGCGCGGCCTTCGGGGCCAGCCTTTCTATAGTGTTGGGGTTATCCTTCGTGACGCCGCTCGCTTTCGCGGGAAGCCTCTTATGTCTGGCCCTCGTGTGGTTTATCGGGCGCAGAGGCGACTCCGTCGAACCAGCGAGGCTCATTTTGGCGGGCGTAGTGGTGGGAAGCATCCTCGGCGCGGCCGTCACCCTCCTAAAGGCCTTGGCGGGGCAGCAGGTCGCGACTGTCGTTTTATGGCTCTTGGGGAGCTTTTCTAACGCCACGTGGAGCGAGGTGCCGTGGCTCTTTGCCTCGTCGTCCATTGTTTTGCTTTTGGGGCTGTTTTACAGCCGTGCCCTTGACCTCGTGGCTTTGGGCGGAGGGAGGGCGGCGGCGCAGGGCGTGGACGTGCGGCGCATGAGAGCCCTCCTGCTTTTGGTCTCCTCGTGCGCCACAGCCGTCGTCGTTTCTTTTTGCGGCGTCATAGGCTTCGTGGGCCTTTTGGTTCCCCATATGGCGAGGCTTATCTTCGGCCCTGCCCACGGGCGGTTGCTCTGCGTCTCCTGGCTGATCGGAGGGATCATCATGCTGTACGCCGACATCGCCTCTCGTCTGTTGGGCGAACTGCCGGTGGGCGTCATCACGGCCGTAGCCGGTGGCCCGCTCTTTTGTGCGCTCCTGTGGAGGAAACGCGATCTTGCTCGAGGTTAAGGACATTTGCGTGTCTTATGGAAAGAAAAAAGCCGTGAGGGGCGTGACCTTCGGCGCTGCGGCCGGCAGGCTGATCGCCTTGTTGGGACCGAACGGCAGCGGCAAGAGCACGATATTGAAGGCTTTAGCCGGGATGCTTCCGACCGAAGGCGGAAGCGTGCGCGTTTGCGGCAAGCCCGTAGAGGGCTATTCGAGGAAGGCTTTGGCTAAAGCCGTGGCGTTGCTGCCGCAGAACAGCGGTTTTTATGCCCCTTTTACCGTGCTCGAGGCCGTTGCCATGGGGCGCTTCCCGCATTCGTCTTCCCTCTTCGGACCCCCGAATGAAGACGATATGGCGCTTTCGCGCGATTTACTCGTCAAACTCGAGCTGAAAGGTTTTGAGGATCGGCTTGTGACGACCCTCTCCGGCGGTGAGGCTCAGCGCGTTGCGATAGCGCAAACCCTCGCCCAGGATACGCCGATTTTTTTGCTGGACGAGCCGACGAGCGCCCTTGACCCCAGACATGCCATACTCGTCATGGAACTGCTGCGCTCTTTGGGTTCGGGAGGTCGCTTAGTTATAGCAGTCCTCCACGACGTAAATTTGTCGTTGCGCTTTGCAGACGAATTGTTGTTTTTGAAAGATGGCGCGCTCATGGCTTCTTGCGCCCCTGGGGAGGTTGGCCCGGAGCTGCTCGAGGCGGTCTACGACATCCCCTGGGCGGTGGAGGAATCTCCAAAGATAGGGCGCGTAGCTTTTCCCGTCAGTGAGCCAGGGAGAAGAGAAAGTTCAGCGCTCCCCCTGCTGCGAGCGCGGCGATTATCATGATCGCCAAGGCCTCGAGGAGGCGCTTGACCCCCAATTCCTTGAGCAGCACCACAAAGGTGGCAATACACGGGAAGGTCATGGAAAGCGTCACCGAGGCCACCACGAGCTGATGCGGTTCGAGCCCTAAGGGGAGCAGAAACCCTACCGCTACGTCTTTGCGCAAAAAGCCGAGCAATATCGGGCCTGCGGTCTCCGGCGGCAAACCTAAAACGCCGTCGAATATCGGCGCCGCTGCGCCGGTTAAGACGTTTATGATACCGCTCTCGTAGAGAAGGCCCGCGATCAGGATGCCCACGAAAACCAACGGGATGGCATCCGTAAAGAACTCCTTCGCCCGGAAGAAGAGCTTGGTCGCAAACCCCCTGAGCCTCGGCAGGCGATACGGAGGGATCTCCACTACGAGCTCCGGGCTGTAGCCGGGAAGCGCCGCGTGCAGTATCCGCCCCAAGATGAGCCACGCCGCGAAGAGCGTTCCGTATACGGTCAAGACGTATTTCAGGCCATATGCCCCAAGGGTGCCCAATATCATCGCCTGAAGGCCGGCGCAAGGGACGGCCACGGAAATGAGCGTGGAGGCTATGAACCGCTCCCTTTCGGATTCGAGGACGCGGGTGGCCATGATGCCGGGCACGTTGCATCCGAGCCCGAGCAGGTTTGGCACGATGGCATAGCCGTGGAGCCCGAGCCTGTGGAGGAGCGCATCGAAGACGACGGCGAGCCTGGGCAGATAGCCTATATCTTCCAATATGCCCAAGGCGGTATAAAACGCCAAGACATATGGAAAAACCATGACTATGGGCACGTATACCCCCGTGGAGAGCACGCCGAAGCTCTGCTCGAGGTCAATTTCTCCCCCTATCAGCGAGCCGATGAGCAGACTGTGCAAAAGGCCCTCCCCGCCGAGGGCGATAGAAAACTTCTCGAGCAGTGGGAGCCAGAAGGCGTCGAAGATCGGGTCGAGCACGTAGTTTATGAGGCCCTCTCCTATATATCGAATCGACAGAAAGCTGATCGCTAAAACGAATGCCCCCAATATGCCGCCCCAGAGAGGGTGAACGCTGATGTCTTCGATCCTGTCTTTGAACGTGTGGTGGCGGTGGCTTATGCGCTGGACCCTCGCAACGATCTCGCCTATTCTCTGCCATCGCTCCTCGTTGGAAGAATGGTGAGGAATTACGACCCTGGCTTCGCCGATGGCCCGCAGCAACTCTTTGATCCCCACGCCTGATACCGCCACTGTGCTCACTACGGGCACCCCTACTTCCCTCTCCAAGGCCTTTTCGTCGATCTCTATGCCTTTGTGACGCGCCTCGTCCGACATATTGAGCACGAGCACGGTGGGAAGGCCTCTTTCGAGGACTTGAAGGGCCAGAAAGAGGCTGCGCTCGAGGGCTGTGGCGTCGAGGACGACTATCACGGCGTCTGCCCCCTCGTCCAGTATGCGGCACGCTACCTCCTCTGCCTCGTTTGTGGGTTCAAGCGTATATGCCCCTGGGACGTCTATGAGGCGGTATGCGGCTTCGCCGAGTTGCAGCCTGCCCTCCGTGAAGCCGACAGTGGTCCCGGGATAGTTCGACGACAAGGCGTGCACGCCGGTGAGGCGAGAAAAAAGGGCGCTCTTGCCCACGTTCGGATTTCCCATCAGCAGGATGCGTCCTTTGTATCCGGCCTTCCCTTCCGTTGCGGAAGCGAGTGGGCATAACTCCTTGTTCTGGCAGCAGCTGCACCCCTTCATTCGTTTTCCTCCCTGGAAGCTGGCCGCACTTTTATTTTAGCGGAGATGCCATGGCCTATCGCGATCTGCCTTCCGTCCAGCGATACGGTTATGGGGCCATGGAACGGCATCCCGTAGACTTTTCGGATCCGCTTGCCTGGTCGCAACCCCATAGCCTCGAGTCTCCTGCCGCTCTCCCCGTGCGGTAGCGACGATATATACGCCTCGGCTTCGTCCGGCAGTTCGTTCAACGACACCTCCACGTTCATCTCCACCTTCTGTTTGTTAGTTGTTTTTGTTGGTAAGCGTCGCTTAAGGATGAATCAAAAGTTAGGCATACCAAACTTCCAAATCGAGCATACAATACCCTTGCTTTATTGTCAACCCTCGCCGAATTTATTTGGGGTGCTTATGCGGCACGAGCGTGCAAAAAAACGAAAAAGGCGGGGTACATTCTCCTACCCCGCCTCCTCTCTTTAGAGCTTAATGGGATCGCAAAGATTTTCAGCCTCGGCGGCGGCCCTGCCACACCTCTTGCACAGGAACTTGGCGTCCTTCACGAGGCTTTTGAAGCCCTCTACGTCCGCGTCGAGCACTCCCATGTTGTGCAGGTAGCAAAGGTGGTTCTCATGGCCCGGGTGCGGTCCATGTGCTTTGACAGAAGCCATCTCCATCCCTCCCCTTCGCTTTTTTAAAATTATATTGCATATGGAGCCCTTTGGCTATTTCCTTATAGGCTTGTCCTTGGTGGCTTCCTCCAGCGCCAGCAATCTCTCCCAGCGAGCGTCGACGTAGGCTTGCAATTCGCCCACGATTTTATCGGCATCGGGCCTCGAAAGGAGCGGTCTGAACCTCCCCTGACTCTTTAGGAACTCCTCCACGGGCTTGAAGCTCTTGGGTTTTCTCGTGACCCTGTAAACGCCCTTTTCCACCTCATAGAGCGGCCAGTAGTTGCTCTCTACGGCGAGCCTCGCTATCTTGACCGTATCGCTCTCCGGCACCCTCCAAAAGCGCACGCAGGGGGACATCGCCGCCAAGAAGGCGGGGCCTTGGAAGTTCAGCCCTTTCTCTACCTTGTTGAAGAAGTCGACCGGATCCGAAAGTGACACCGTGGCGGCGTAGACGTTTTCGTGGGCCGCTATGATCTCGACGATATTTTTCTTGAGCTGAGGTTTGCCCGGGATTACCTTGCCGACCGGGGCAGTGGTAGTCTGTGCGCCTGGCGGGGTGGAGCCTGAGCGCTGGTTTCCCGTGTTCATATACCCCTCGTTGTCGTAGAGGACGTAGAGGAAGTTGTGCCCTCGTTCCACGGCGCCCGAAAGCGATTGTAAGCCGATATCGTAGGTGCCGCCGTCACCGCCGAAGGCTATGAAGGCGTAACGTTTATCTTGGGGGATTTTGCCCCATTTTTTCAGCGCCCTCGAGGCCGTCTCTACGCCGCTCACCGTGGCGGAGATGTTTTCGAAGGCGTTGTGGATGTAGGGAATGCTCCAGGCCGTATAGGGATAGATGGTGGTAGAGACCTCAAGGCACCCTGTGGCAACCCCTACCAGGGGGTCGTATCCCAGGTGCTTTGCCACCATCAGCACGAACTTGGCCGTTATCGGCGCTCCGCAGCCGGGGCAAAGCCTGTGTCCTTGGGTGATCCCTGGGTTTTTCTTGTCGAATTCCAGCGCTAACTCTTTCATTGTGATGGGCATAGGTATTCCTCCTTTACTCCCTCAGTCCCAGATACATCTGTTCGTCCGCATTCAACTTGCCTTTCAAGGCGTCATCTGCGGCTTGCCTGATGTCTTCGGGCCTTATGTCCCTGCCGCCCAAGCCGTAGATGTAACTGCCCATCGCGGGCCGGTGGACTGCGTTATAGAGGGATGACTTTACGGCTTCGTAGAGCGGAGCCTCCGCGCCGAAGGATGCGGCGCGGTCCAGCACGACTACGGCCTTCTTGCCGTCCAACGCTTTTCTGATCTCCTCTTTGGGGAAAGGCCTGAAC
>NZ_JADEVE010000222.1 GCF_016125955.1 Acetomicrobium sp. S15 = DSM 107314
ACTATGTCGTGAGTGACCATGAGCACGCCAACATTAAACGTCTCTTTCAACTTCAAAACGAGCTCGTCTATGAGCCTTGCCGTGATCGGATCAAGCCCCGTAGACGGCTCGTCCAAAAATTTTAACACCTCCGCGCTCTCCTCGCCGGGATCCACAAAGGCCGCGTTACCTAAATCGTCCCATAAGAGATAGCCATTTGTAAACAATGGTCCCAGATAAAAGCATGGGCGCGCGATTAGATGTGATTTTAAGTCCGACCGAGGCTCTTCCGCCTTGCGAAGTTTGGCTTGTCGTCGATGTGCTGCGGGCTACGACGACAATGACGGTGTTC
>NZ_JADEVE010000223.1 GCF_016125955.1 Acetomicrobium sp. S15 = DSM 107314
GCTATGGCTACCTGCACGGAGGTGTTGGAATCCGCTGCGGTCGAAGACCATTTTCCGGCCCTCCGCGATGCCTGCCTCTCGCATTCGGATTGGTTGATCCGCAATAGGGCTACCGTAGGGCTTGATCCTTTCTCTGTGATAGTAAGATTTGGTTTTGGTACCGAACAGCTAATCCATGGGTTTGAGTTGATACCATTTTATATGGGAATTTTTGCTTTAAGTCAGGTCTTATATCGCATTTGTGAAGGGCGCCCCCGATATCGTGCTCGATCTGTGCAATGGCATTTTGGGAGCCGACGGACGGGTTTCTCCCGTTACAGAAGACGTCCGGAGCCAGGTATTGG
>NZ_JADEVE010000224.1 GCF_016125955.1 Acetomicrobium sp. S15 = DSM 107314
CTGATAGACGTTTTATCCGGGATATTGACGGGGGCATCTTTTGGCCCCCATCTCGGCGATCTGTATCGCAACTTCCAAGACAAACAGGATATCGGGCACGCATTTTACGCGATCGATCGAATGCCTCGTAGAACTCTCCAAGATTTATGAACATCACCTTAAAGACTTAGACCTGGCGCTCGCCTACGCCCGCAGGGCGCTCCAGTCCTTGATGGAACTGAGACCGCTCATCTGGAACTTCCAGGAAGAAAGGGCAGCCTTGCTGCACAGAGTCAAGCGCATAGAGGAAAAATGTGCGCGAAGAGGAGCGCATAATAAGGAGGCTTTGGAGTCCTTCTGAGGGCCAAACGAGTTGACCCTCAGAAGATCGACCTCGTTCGAGTCCCAATGCTCTGACGACTGATAGGTCTCTATCGACGAAAGGCCGCGGTATCGAACGAAGGCCAAAACGTCAACTTCCGCTTCCGGCTCCATATCCTCTAAGTGCCATGCAT
>NZ_JADEVE010000225.1 GCF_016125955.1 Acetomicrobium sp. S15 = DSM 107314
AAAGACGCAGTCGCCTCTACGACGGGCACACGTACAGACGAGCCACGGTTTACGTATAATAGTCGAGTAAGCCTCGTTTGCGCAGCGAGAAGCATGCACGATTTTCATCCTTTAGGCGGAGGGGGTAGCCTTGTTAAATAAAGAAGAGCGGCATTGCGTTTTTGATAAAGTCCTATACGGAAGACCAGGTGAACGACGAGATCAAGCGCAGGCGCTTTCAAAGGGAGCTCGAAAATGTGCATCTCCTTGAAAGGTTTGACATCGGCGGCGCTGGTCACTGCCCCGTGGCCGACCCGGAAGAAGTTTCTAAGGCTTTAAAGCTCCTTCTCGCGGCTGAAGCCCCCCTTATAATATGCGGTCAGGGCGTTCTTTACTCCCAGGCGTGGGATGAGGTTTCGAGGCTCGCTGAA
>NZ_JADEVE010000226.1 GCF_016125955.1 Acetomicrobium sp. S15 = DSM 107314
GATGATGGAGCGGATGTACGGACCTTCGGCCAGGTTGGTGAGCATAGTTGCACAGCTTCTGATAATGATGGTGATCACTTCGCTCCAGTACGTGGCGGGCGGGGCGATCCTCACGGCTCTGAGTCCAGAGGCGAATCGCAAGACATTCGGGTCCTGCGACTTATGCCACTCAAGGGGCGTGCCAACCCATACTATGCGACCTTCATCCATTAAGGATATCTTGAGATAACACTGTAATCGACTGCAACTCGCTCTATTTTTTTATAGACGCTATATAAGACCTGACTTAAAGCAAAAATTCCCATATAAAATGGTATCAACTCAAACCCCTGGATTAGCTGTTC
>NZ_JADEVE010000227.1 GCF_016125955.1 Acetomicrobium sp. S15 = DSM 107314
ATCCCGAAGGATATAAAAGTCACTTACGTTAGGGGGTTGGCTTTTCTCACTGGCTTAGGTGAGGATGAAGCAGTTAAAGAGATATTGCAGAAACTCGGCATAGAACAATAGGCCGCACGGTGCGGCAAGCGCGAAAAGTGAAGGAGATTTACATGTCGGGAGATTGCAACGCGCTTTCTCATCCCGCCGGATAGCTCAGCTGGAAGAAGGCTCTCTGCGCCATCGAGTCCCACGGCTGTCAGGATTTCCTCGACACGTTCACTTACGGCTTTTTTATCTTTGACCACCAAGCAATAATACAACGGAAAGTCCAAGTTTTCTCAAACGCTCATCGAGTAAAAAACAGCCCCTACATGGAAGAAGACAACGATCATT
>NZ_JADEVE010000228.1 GCF_016125955.1 Acetomicrobium sp. S15 = DSM 107314
TTTCAATTCCTCATAGGTAGGCTAAAAACGTTAAAAAAACTCACGGCCTCTTTTGGGATGATTTGTTTCAATTCCTCATAGGTAGGCTAAAAACTAGCGCAATTAAAAAAATAGGGTTCAAGATGGGCAAGTTTCAATTCCTCATAGGTAGGCTAAAAACTCTTGCCGGCCTCGGCAATCTGCTGGGCCTGCGCAAGTTTCAATTCCTCATAGGTAGGCTAAAAACTTATCCTATGCTCGATCCTCTCTTTCGTTATATCCAGTTTCAATTCCTCATAGGTAGGCTAAAAACGTCGGCTCAAGTGAAACGATGGGCGGATTTGAAAACGTTTCAATTCCTCATAGGTAGGCTAAAAACTGGAAAGATGATATTCGCTATCCCCGAGCTTTACTTTGTTTCAATTCCTCATAGGTAGGCTAAAAACAAGAGGACATGGCGTGTCACAAAGATGATTTAACAGTTTCAATTCCTCATAGGTAGGCTAAAAACTCTTATGCCGACCTTTCGCCCAAGGCAAGAGAAGCGCACAAAGTTTCAATTCCTCATAGGTAGGCTAAAAACTAGTAATAGGTGACAATATGTCAGACTTAGAGTTGGTTTCAATTCCTCATAGGTAGGCTAAAAACTGTATTGAGGGTTGAAGGGGCCAGAAAATATGCTATTGTTTCAAATCCTCATAGGTAGGCTAAAAACTCAGGAACGACAGCGTGAGCGTAGTCGGCTTTGAAAAGTTTCAATTCCTCATAGGTAGGCTAAAAACAGATGATTATATATTGTGTGTGTTGTTTAAGAAAGAAGAGTTCACCAAGATAGATCCTCCCGTTCCCTTCGACAGCGACAGCATCCAAGAGGCTGTAGCCACCTTCGTT
>NZ_JADEVE010000229.1 GCF_016125955.1 Acetomicrobium sp. S15 = DSM 107314
TATAACCGACGTGCGACGTATCATTCGCCTTGACGTAGACGGCGAGGTGAAGCTCTTTTACGCAAACCTCGATCTCTTTGTCCAGTTGGACTCCTTGCACTCCGGCATCCATATGTCGCGCTTCAACGATGCGCTCGAGGCAGTGGTGGAAGAGGTCACGAAGGAGCCGTCGCGCGATATAGAGTCCCTCGCCGAGAGGCTCGTCCTCCAGGTGGTGCGGCGGCAAAAGTTCCCCGATCTCATCGCATTTCTTCAAGGCGGCGAGGAGCACATTCGGCGAGCTCCCAAGCTTTCCCTTGAAGGTCTCCATTTCTTCGAGCAATGCTTTAAGCTTACCGCAATTGGCTTCCCAGAGCTCATT
>NZ_JADEVE010000230.1 GCF_016125955.1 Acetomicrobium sp. S15 = DSM 107314
GATCTACGTCCCTCGCATAGACCTTGCGCGCTCCCAAGCGCCAGCACGCTATAGAGAGTATCCCGGAGCCGCTGCCCACATCTATCGCTGTCATACCGGGGCGGCAATGGCGACTCAAGGTGCATGGATGAAGTAGCCGACGAATCTGTTCATCTTGTCATTACATCTCCGCCATATTGGCAATTAAAAGATTATGGAAACGAGAAGCAGATTGGCTTCAATGATTCTCTTGGCTATCGCCACGGCGGGCGACTCGCGCACGTCGTCGGTGTCGGGCTTGAAGCTCAATCCCCAAAGCGCTATGCGCACGCCCTTAAGGTCGCCGTTGAAA
>NZ_JADEVE010000231.1 GCF_016125955.1 Acetomicrobium sp. S15 = DSM 107314
TCTCCTTTCAGCTCGATTATCTCTCCCACAAGGCCAAGCTCTCCTACGCGAACAACCTCATACATAGATGCGCCCGACATGCCGCTCGCCACAACGAGGGGGCCCGATATCCGCGATATGACTCCTACGATATTAGCCAACCTGAAAGAGATAGGATTGCAGTCGACAGCAATATGCGCCGGATCCGTCTTGGGAAGCGGCCTGCTCTCCCGGCTGGTGGCGGGCAGAGGAGACAAGGAAGATGGAGCTTAGAGCGCTTCACTGCAGCCCATAAAGAAGCCAAGGAGAGGCTGCTTGCCTTAAAGAAGAACGCCGAAGGCCACCTCCCCCAAGAAGAGATGGGGATATTAGAAGCACATCTTTTAATGATAGACGATCCGATGCTCAT
>NZ_JADEVE010000232.1 GCF_016125955.1 Acetomicrobium sp. S15 = DSM 107314
ATTATGTAATGGACTTTTGAGTGCATCAGGTGAGTCTTGCCGAGCCCAACGCCGCCCCATATGAAAAGCGGGTTGTAAGCCACGCCTGGGCTTTCAGCCACGGCGAGGCTAGCCGCATGGGCCAACCTATTAGACTTCCCGACCAATACCGGGAATGGTGGGAACAGCAGAAGAGAATCGCTGCTCAAGCAGGATCTGGCAGCGTATGTGGCCAAAGCGGCGGAGATGGTGAAAGCGCCCTCGGAATCGGATGCGTTTGCACTGATAAGACTGGACAGGGAAATGAAATATTGTCGGAATGCAAAGGACTGGCAGCGTGTCAGCTCAAAGGGATGCAGCCTGTGGCGACTGCC
>NZ_JADEVE010000233.1 GCF_016125955.1 Acetomicrobium sp. S15 = DSM 107314
TTATGACCAATGTTCTGCCGTCTCGCTGGCCTATGTATATCCCCAATCCCCCGTATTCTCCCTGCATCTCGATTTCTTCTTCTTTAATCTCTTCGGGGTCTACGAAGCGGGAGTACGGGTCTCCCCAGGCCGAAACCATTATAACAATAGTTAAAGATCCTACAAGCCAGCAGAAGATTCCCTCACACTTGAGCTGTCCAAAGTCTCCCAATCGCTTCTTTCGCCTTCTGGGCGAAAGGCTTTCGCGCTCGCTCCTCCAGCGTAAATTC
>NZ_JADEVE010000234.1 GCF_016125955.1 Acetomicrobium sp. S15 = DSM 107314
ACCATGTCGAGTGAAATGTGCTGCCTGGGAGAGAAAGGCGTAGCCGAGATCAATACCTATCTATCCAGCAAAAAGAACAGCGTCGTCCAAAGCCTCGTCAACGTGATCAAAAAATATGGCACACCTCAGGAGATAAACGAGAGGGCAAAGGAGGCACGGAAGGTAGAAAACCTCATAGCTCGCCTTAACCGCGTGGAGCCTTCCTACGTAAAAGACCTCGAGTGGCTTGAGGAGCAAAAAGAACGCAAACCCTTCGTATAGAACACGAACATACGAAAGAAAGTCTCAGCCTAATGAGCAGCCGCCGAGCTGCAGGATCTCGCCGGTGGGCACGACGACTTCCAATCCCCTTACGTAATTTCTCATAATGCCATATTTTACTGCTCTGGAGCCGCCTGCGTTGCAGGCTATCATGCCGCCGAGTTGTGCTCCTTCGTCCC
>NZ_JADEVE010000235.1 GCF_016125955.1 Acetomicrobium sp. S15 = DSM 107314
CCCCTACTATGTTGCCCAGCGTTACAGGGATCATGTTGTTAAAAAAGCCGTGCCATGTAACGTTCGTCAACTCTTCTTGCGAAATACCAGCCAAAGCTGCCGCTTGGCTTCTTTTCATAAAATTGGCAAAGTTCAAAAAATACATGACCGCTCATCTCGGCGGCCATTAGAGCTCCCGTCTCTCTCAGCTTGGCCTTGACGAGCGAATGCCCGGCCTTCCACATGACCGCCTCGCCTCCGGCAGCCTCTATAGCCTTAAAACTCAGCGCTTTTATAACCCGCTGCTTTCCGAAGAAGATGTAAGGCTCATCGAAATCTTAAAAGAGGGACCCTTCGCTTTCTCATCCGACGGAGAGTCCCTCTTCCTTTGTTGATGCGTCTAAATCAAGCAGTATTCGATCCTCAGAAAGCAGTTCGCTCACCCTCATGTCCTTACCTCCTCAATTTTGATATCTTTCATT
>NZ_JADEVE010000236.1 GCF_016125955.1 Acetomicrobium sp. S15 = DSM 107314
AATGAAACTTCCTATTCCACAGATTCAGCACGCCTGCTGCGACAACGGAGGCATTTATTTGGCCATTGACAATGCAAAACTAGCAGCAGACGACTTCAGAACCAAGTACGAGAATGAGCTGGCAATGCGTCAATCGGTGGAGGCAGATATCGCCGGTCTAAAGAGACTGTTGGATGAGCTGACACTGGCCAAATCAGACCTGGAGATGCAGATAGAAGGCCTCAGAGAGGAGCTGATCTTCCTCAGAAAGAACCATGAGGAGGAATTGGCAGCCTTGAGAAGCCAGATGAGTGGACAGATCAACGTGGAGGTGGATGCAAAAACACAGCCTGACTTGAACGGCATCATGAATGAAATACGTGAGCAGTACGAGGCTATGGCCGCCAAGAACCAGAGAGACCTTCAAACTTGGTACGAGACAAAGTCAGAGTCGCTGACCAAGGAAGTGGCAGGCACCACAGAAATCCTCCAAACATCCAAGACAGAGATCTCTGACCTCCGGCGCACACTGCAGGGCCTAGAGATCGAGCTACAGTCCCATCTTAGCATGAAAGGGGCTCTGGAAAACACCTTAGCTGAGACAGAGTCACGGTACGCAAATACGCTGCAGGCTCTCCAGATGCAGGTGACATGTCTGGAAGAACAGCTGACGAATTTGCGTGCTGACATGGAACGCCAGGGCCAAGAATACAAAATCCTGCTCGACATCAAGACACGTCTGGAGATGGAGATCTCAG
>NZ_JADEVE010000237.1 GCF_016125955.1 Acetomicrobium sp. S15 = DSM 107314
TAATAGACAATTAGACCCGAGCCCCCCATATAGGTGCGATAGAATGCTTCGTCGAACTCCTCTGTTTTAATGCTCGCATCGCTCAAGTTCACCCGCAAAATTTTACCATTGTAACCATTGCGGTGCACAAGCTTGCTCGGCTCGGCTTCCATAAGGGTGATGGCAGCCTTAACTGCATCGGGCATATAAAGCATAGGCATCATCGTATTTGGCCTCAAATAAAGGTTAAAATTTTTTCAAGAGTGAAGGTTTGAGGAGGGTCTATCATGAGTGATCCTTTTAATGCTATCTTGCGAGCTCTGCCCTCGATGGACAGTTTGTTGGCTAAG
>NZ_JADEVE010000238.1 GCF_016125955.1 Acetomicrobium sp. S15 = DSM 107314
TCGACCTGAACATAGTGAATACCATCTTTTTCTTCGCTGGAATTGCCCTTCACGGCACAATGGCAGACTATGTTCAGGCGGTAAAAGACGCCACTCCAGGGGTTAGCGGCATAATTTTTCAATTCCCTCTCTTTTTTTGGCCTCAATCATTGTTTTTTCCTTCATTCACTTTATACCGGGAGATCCAGCTGTCGTCATGTTGGGGGATATGGCCACGCCCGAACAAGTGCAACAACTGAGAGAGGCTTTCGGAAGGTGATATCGCCGAGTTCGGCGAAGCTGCGCGCTTGGCGAGGCAGTGGGTTTTAACCATGACCACAGCAGCCAACAGCGGGCACCCAGCTCGCGGCCGAGGAGTGCTTTTCTTCGACCTGCCACGGGGCAGGGCGCGTAATGAGCAGGCACGCTGCGAGGAAGGCCACAGACGGCGCCTCGGTGGTAAAAAGCCTTGCCAGGCAGGGTGTGGTCGTAA
>NZ_JADEVE010000239.1 GCF_016125955.1 Acetomicrobium sp. S15 = DSM 107314
CCTATCTCCCGAGGCCAGGGACATTTTAGTAGTAGGCACGGCGGGGATGTTCGAACTTAAACACTTCGCCCTTCCTTCGCTGGCCAATGCCCTCGTTTCCATCGCTAAGGTGGAGTGTCCTTCAGAAGCCACGGTGAGCGTCGTGAATTTGCCGTCCGACGAAATGAAGGGAAGGATCATAGGTCGCGAAGGTCGCAATATCAGGGCATTTGAGATGCTCACCGGCGGTGACCCGAATCTCTTGGCGGTCATCGCAGCCTGCGGCATGGTGGCCGTCTTCAGCTATTATTCGGTGAGCAACGCCATTAAGGGCAACGGCACTTATAATACCGCAGATCACACTCGTTAAAGCGTGAACTGAAATAATGCTCATAACTTCTACCTTGGCCAGATCAGCTACGTAGACGTTGTGAGGATTTCCTGGACTTAAGACACTACCAAATGTTCC
>NZ_JADEVE010000240.1 GCF_016125955.1 Acetomicrobium sp. S15 = DSM 107314
TCTATCCATCGCCGCAATCGTTTTGTTTTAAATTCTCCACAAGCTCTATTATTTGATCTACCACCTCATCTACAGAAAGGCCGGTGGTGTCGATTACGCAAGCATCTCGGGCAGCCCTGAGAGGCGAGAGGGAACGACCGGAATCGATCTCTTGCTGTTTCACCCAACGTTTGAGCGATTTCACAGAGACACCCAGATCTCGAGATATCTGGAGTATAGGCGTTCCACTCTCTTTCCCCCCCTCTCAAATTTGTGTGCTCATTTACATTGTTATCCTAAGGCATTGAACTACAAGTGTCAATTGTTCAATTTGCTCCAAAATTTATCAGGTTCATTTTGAGACATCCCTAATGCTTGCCTTGAAGCCGAACTTGGTCGACTTGGATTTATTGCCTCCGGCGCAGAAAAACATTCCTGCTGAAGGGGCGACAGGGGTTTACCTGCAGCGGCCTGGGCATTCGGTCGGGACAGAT
>NZ_JADEVE010000241.1 GCF_016125955.1 Acetomicrobium sp. S15 = DSM 107314
GAGTACGACGCTTCGGGCTATAACGGGTCTGATTAGGCCTCGGCAGGGTTCGGTAAAGCTGAAAGGAAGGGACATAAACAGGCTCCCCACACATCAGATTGTTCAGTCCGGCGTGGCTATGGTGCCGGAGGGGAGGAAAAGCAGGATCACCCCCGCCACTACCAGTGTAATGGTTTTGGCATTTTTAGGCGCCATGAGCCTTACACCTTCTCCGATATGGGTTCGCCGAAGATGCCTTGTGGCCTGAAGAGGAGAAAGAGGATGAGTAG
>NZ_JADEVE010000242.1 GCF_016125955.1 Acetomicrobium sp. S15 = DSM 107314
ATCTTAGCGAGGTGTACATCCACGCCTATCATGTCGATCAATTCGAGCGGACCCATAGGCAGGTTGGCGCCCAGCTTCATCGCTGTATCTATGTCTTGGGGCTCGGCCACACCTTCGGAATACGCTACCACCGCCTCGTTCTATGGGCTCATTTTTCCAGGTGATCCTGAAGAGGTTTGCCGGGTCTGTGTCCCAGAGCCGGACGCATTTCAGCCGCTCCTTTATCTCCTGCGGGACCTTGCTCGGATCCTTCATCTGCTCGAAGGTCG
>NZ_JADEVE010000243.1 GCF_016125955.1 Acetomicrobium sp. S15 = DSM 107314
TTAACCAATTGGCCGCTAAAATAGGAGATGTGGAGCAGTTCCGCGCGCAGACTGAACAAGCCATTGCCTCGCTCAAGGAGGAAATTGCGCCGGTTCAGGAGATTGTAAAGCCTATCGTGGCCACAGTGAAGGAGAAAGATCGAGGATTTCGTCAGGTTTGAGTAGAGCTTCCTGTATAAAAGCGCTGCCAAAACGGCGCTGCGACAAAAGGGCGCCGTTTTGTACAAAAGGTTTTAGGAAACGGAGGGAAAAGTTATGGACCTCGGACT